>NZ_BAAJYT010000223.1:0-5845 GCF_057541515.1 Acidovorax sp. KNOB132 | reverse complement strand
CCGGCCAGGGCCAGGCCCTTGCGCTGCACGCCGCGCACGAAGCCGGCGCCGTCGAACTGGTCGCCCAGCAGCGTGCCGTCGGGTCGGCGCACGATGGCATTGCAGGCCCCGGCGATGCGCGCCGTGGGCGTGAGCGCATCCACCAGCGCCAGCGTGCTCACCTTGTGCGGCATGGTCACCAGCGCGCCGTGCCAGTTGGTCATGCGGCGCAGCACCTGCAGCGTGGCGGGGTAGTCCTCGGCCCGCACGCCCATGGGCACCACCAGGGCGTTGATGCCCTGCTGCGCGAACCACGGGTTGTAGATCATCGGGGCCTTGAAGGCCTCGGTCGGGTAGCCCAGGTGGGCGATCAGGCGGGTGCTGCCGTTGATGGTTTGCTGCTGCATGGGTAACGATGGTGGGCCGATTGCCGTGGGTCTTTCAGCGGCCGCGCCCGTGGCTGCGCAGGGCTTCCTGGCGGGCCTGTTCGTACGCGGCCTCGGACAGGGGCTGGGCGTCGGGCTGGCCCAGGTCCTGCGTGGGAATGCGGAAGGTCTCGCGCGCCGACCACGCGGCCAGCGCCGCGATGGCCGTCACGCCGAACGCGATCGCGCCCACGGTGGCCGGCACGTTGGTGGAGCCGGGCGGCGCCACGGCGGCGAACAGCGCGGGCAGCAGGGCGGTGAGCGTGGTGCCCACGTTCTGCGAGATGGCCATCGAGGTCACGCGGGTGCGGGCCGGGAACAGCTCGGGGTAGAAGCTCGGGAACACCGCGTTGTAGCCCTGGTACACCACGCCCCACATGAGCAGCGACATGCCGATCGCCATCGGCACGTGGTGGATGCTGATGGCATACAGGTACAGGAACGCCAGCAGCCCCGACAGCAGCGCGCCCACGATGATCGGCGGGCGCCGGCCGATGCGGTCCGACAGGTTGCCCACGTGCGGGATCACGAGCACCGCGACGATGTTGCCCAGCACCGGAATCCACAGGTACACGCTCTTGTCGAAGCCCACGCCATAGCCCGGCTGCACGGCATAGGCCGCGCCGAACACGGTCGCCACCACCGGGATCACGTTCATGAGCGCCATGCACACCACGCGCAGCATGTTCGGCCCGTTCTCCTGGAACGCCTGCACGATGGGCGCGCGCGGCACGGCGCCCTGCCGGCGCTCGGCGGTGAACACAGGGGTTTCCTGCACTTCGCGGCGGATGTAGTAGCCCACCAGGATGACGATGAAGCTCAGCAGGAACGGCACGCGCCAGCCCCAGGTGTTGAACTGCTCGGCCGGCAGGAAATACGCCAGCGGCAGGAACACCGCCGCCGCCAGCACCTGCCCTGCCTGCACGCCCTGCAGCGCGAAGCTGGCATAAAAAGCCCCGCCGCCCGGTCGGCGCGTGCTCCAGGATCATCGAGCTGGCCCCCGAGATCTCGCCGGCCACCGCGAAGCCCTGGATCAGGCGCAGCACCACGAGCATCGCCGGGGCCAGCAGGCCGGCCTGCGCATAGGTGGGCAGCAGGCCCACGGCCAGGGTGGAAAAGCCCATCAGGAACATGCACAACACCAGTACCTGCTTGCGGCCATGGGTGTCGCCCCAGTGGCCGAGCACCAGGGCACCGATGGGCCGGGCCACGTAGCCCACGCCGTAGGTGGCGAGCGAGGCCACGATGGCCGCCGTCGGGTTGCCTGCGGGAAAGAAGATCTGCGGAAAGATCAGCGATGCGGCGGTGGCGTAGATGAAGAAGTCGTAGTACTCCAGCACCGAGCCGATCCAGCCACTGGCGGTGGCCTTGCGCGTTTGCTGTAAGCCGCTGTCGGCGGCGTGGTGGTCTGGCATGGGTTTGTCTCCCCTGTTGGAATGGTTGGATGGACGCAAAAGCCTGCGTTGGGCATTTGGCGGAGCATCTCATGCCTTGGGGTGCCTTTTGGCCATCCGTGCATGGCGGATGGCGCTGGCCGGCGGTGCATCAGGCCTTGCGTTCGAGCTCCCTGGCGTACCGGTGGCTGGCGATGCCCAGGACGATGCCGAAAACGATGAACCCCAGCCCGAAGGCATGGCCCAAACCGAACCATGGCCCTTTGCCGCTGCCGGAAAAGGCGATGAACAGGGCACCGGCAGCGATGAAGAACAGGGGCGCAAGGAAGCGGTTGCGCCGGTGCGCGGCCAGCACCACGCTGCTTTGCGCGACCTGCGAATCCAGCGTGCGCGCCTTGGTCTCGCAAGGGCCCTGGCTGCAGCAGATGGAATGGCCCAGGTCCTTGGCGCAGGCCGGGCAGACCCCCTTGTTGCAGGCGCGGCAGGTGCCCACGGCGTCGGCGCCCTGGTGTACGAAGCACTTCATGGATTCTCCGGGTGGTTGGTGGCCATCACGCGGACTTTAGCGTTGCAGGCGCGGCGGTCCCAGGCGTCATGCCCCATCGGCTGGAAGCGGCGGGGCGGCGTCGATGGGCGCCCAGCCCTCCACGGATTCCAGTGCCACCCGGGCGCACCGGGCCGTGGATCGGGCCGCAAAGGCCTGCTGGTACCGAAGGGTGGCCGCGTCCCATTGGAATTCCTGCGCAAACCCCTTGGCCAGCACCTCCAGCCGGGCGATCTTCCACCCGTCCACGTCGATCAGCGCAGCGCAGGTGATGGGCCCTGCGGCGTAGTCGGTGGTCAGCCATTCCTGCGCGGCCAGAAAGCGCGAGTCGGGCGACCATTGGAGGGGCTGGCCGAAGATCCGGTGCGGGATGCCGCGGCCGTCGATCGACAGGCGAAAGTACTCCGGGCCGAACCGGATCTCGCCTTCGAAGCGCAGCGTCGCCCGGTGGGTTCCGTCCGGAGAACGTGCCATGTTTTGAATCGCTGCAAGGGGCCGGCCTTCGGCCGCCCGCGTCACAGCGCGAAGATCTTGCCCGGGTTCAGGATGTTCTTCGGGTCCAGCGCGCGCTTGATGGCCCGCATCATGTCCACCGCGCCCGCGCCGGTCTCGTCCAGCAGGAAGCCCATCTTGTGCAGGCCCACGCCGTGCTCGCCCGTGCAGGTGCCGCCCAGGCGCAGGGCGCGGGCGACGAGCTGGTGGTTCAGATCCTCGGCCTTCAGGCGCTCTTCGGCGCTTTCGGGGTCGATCAGGTAGCCGAAGTGGAAGTTGCCGTCGCCCACGTGGCCGACGAGGAAGTAGGGGATGCCGCTCGCGTCGGCCTCCGTCACCGAGTCGAGCAGGCAGTCGGCCAGGCGGCTGATGGGCACGCAGGTGTCGGTGCTGATGGCGCGGCAGCCAGGGCGGCTTTGCACCGCGGCGAAATAGGCGTTGTGCCGCGCGGTCCACAGGCGGGTGCGCTCCTCGGGGGTGGTGGCCCATTCGAACGCGTTGCCGCCGAACTCGGCCGCGATCTCCTGCACCACCTCGGCCTGCTCCTTCACGCCGGCCGGCGAGCCGTGGAATTCCATGAGCAGCATGGGCTCCTCGCGCAGGCCCAGCTTGCTGTGGGCGTTGACCATGCGCACGGTGTGCGCGTCGATCAGCTCCACGCGCGCGATCGGCACGCCCAGCTGGATGGTCTGGATGGTGGTGCGCACGGCCGCCTCGATGCTCGGGAACGAGCAGATGGCGGCCGACACGGCCTCGGGCAGCGGATACAGGCGCACGGTGACCTCGGTGATCACGCCCAGCGTGCCTTCGCTGCCCACCAGGAGGCGGGTGAGGTCGTAGCCCGCCGCGCTCTTCTTGGCGCGTGTGCCGGTGCGGATGGCCTCGCCGCCGGCCGTGACCACTTCGAGGGCCAGCACGTTCTCGCGCATGGTGCCGTAGCGCACGGCGTTGGTGCCGCTGGCGCGGGTGGCGCACATGCCGCCGATGCTGGCGTCGGCGCCGGGGTCGATGGGAAAGAACAGGCCCGTGTCCTTGATGGCATCGTTGAGCTGCTTGCGCGTGATGCCGGGCTGCACGGTCACGGTGAGGTCGTCGGCATCGACGCTGAGCACGCGGTTCATTCGGTTCACGTCGATGCTGATGCCGCCCTGCACGGCCAGCAGGTGGCCTTCGAGCGAGGAGCCCGCGCCGTACGGAATCACCGGCACGTCGTGCTGCGCGGCGAGCTTCACGGCGTCGGCCACGTCCTGCGTGGTTTCGGCGAACACCACGGCCGAGGGGGGCGGCGCCTTGAGCGAGCCCTCGTCGCGACCGTGCTGTTCACGCACCGCCTGGGCCGTGGAGCACTGCGCGCCGAAGCGGGCGGCGAGTGCGTCGAGCAGTGCCTGCGGAACGGGGCGCAGGTGGATTTCGGGAAGCAGGTGCTTGGCGGCGGCGGGGGCGTTCATGGCGTGTCTCCAGGCTGGAATGGGTGCGGCTTTTTCATTGTAGGCAGCCCGTCGCAGGCAGGGGATTGCCCGGGATTGACGGTCTCGCTGCCGCGTATTTACATTACGTTCGAAATGTATAACGTTTGCCGCCGATGATCCCCCGCACGCCCCGCCGCACCCATGCCGAGCGCAGCGCCGCCACGCAGCAGCGCCTGATCGCCACGGCCATCGAGGTCATCCAGTCGCGCAGCTTCGAGGCGATGTCGATCCACGAGCTGGCCCGCACGGCGGGAATGACGTCGGGGGCGGTGCAGCACCACTTCGAGTCGAAGGCCGCGCTGATGATGCGCGTGCTCGCCGAGCTGATCGCGGCGCAGGACCGCGAGGGCCTGCTGTGGCCCGCCGCATCGCTGCCGGCGCTGCAGCGCGCGCGGCATTTCGTGCGGTCCGCGTGGCACATCGTCTATGCGCAGCCGCGCTTCATGGCGGCGTGGAACATCTACCTGGGCAGCCGCAACCAGCCCGAGGTGGTGGCGCACATCGCTGCGCTGCGCCAGGACCTCAATGCGCGCATGCACACGGGGTTCTTCGAGGCGTTTCCCGAACTGGCGGGCGACCCGGAGCGCGAAGGGTTCGTGGGGCTGGTGTTCTCCACGCTGCGCGGCCTGGGCCTGCTGGAGATGTTCCGCCCCGCCGACGAAGCCGCCCATGCGCAGCTCGATTGCCTGGCCACGCTCATCGCGCAGCGCTGCGACGGCCTGGCCCGCGCGGGCGCTCCGGCATCGAAACCCCGACCCCGCGCCAGGCCCCCGCGCGCGGCATGACCGGCGCCATGCCCTGGCCCGGGCACGTGCGCACCCCAGGGCACCCGGCATCCATCACGACAACAGGAGACACACCATGAACCCCCCTTGCACAGGCGCACGGCGCGCCCTGGCCGGCGCCGCGTTCGCGTCGCTGGCTTTCGCGGCCGGCGCCCAGCCCGCGGCCTACCCCGCCAAGCCGATCCAGCTCATCGCCCAGCAGCCGCCGGGCAGCGCGTCCGATGCGATGACGCGCGCCTGGGCCGACTGCGCCGCGCGCGAGATGGGCCAGCCCGTGGTGGTGCAGAACAAGCCGGGGGCCAACGGCATCCTGGCGGTCAATGCGCTCAAGTCCCAGCCGGCCGACGGCTACACGCTGATGACCATCGGCATGTCGCAGATGACCATCACGCCCTACGTCTACCGGCAGCCGCCCTATGACCCGCTGCACGACTTCGACAGCGTGGCGGTGCTGGGCAGCACGCCGCTGGTGCTGGCCGTGCCGGCGGGGCTGGGCATCACGCGGCTGGCGCAGCTGGCGGACCAGGCCAGGGCCCACCCGGGCGGGCTCGATTTCGGCTCGCCCGGCAAGGGCAGCCCGGCGCACCTGCTGACCTCGGCGCTGCTCGACCGCATGGGCGTGTCCGGCACGCACGTGCCCTTCGTGGGCGAAGGCGCCGGCCTCACCGCCCTCATGGGCCAGCAGATCCAGGCGATGACGCTGGTCATCGGCACGGCCGCGCCGCATGCCAGGTCGGGCAAGCTCGTGCCGCTGGCG
>NZ_BAAJYT010000222.1:0-5848 GCF_057541515.1 Acidovorax sp. KNOB132 | reverse complement strand
GGGGCGGCGGCCGGGCGGGCCGGGGCGGCGCGCCGGTGGCGAAAGCCGGCGGCCGGGGTTGCGAAGCCGGGGCGCGTCCCCATATCCCTACAATTCAACGCGTCTTTCGTCTTCCGAGGGCTTTTCATGGTTCCGCATCTCATCACCGCCCTCACGGGACCGATCAACGAGCTCGAACAGCGCATTCTCGATTCCATGCCCGCGATCGAGCGGTGGTTCCGCCTGGAGTGGATGGAGCACACGCCCCCGTTCTATACGTCGGTGGACATCCGCAATGCCGGCTTCAAGCTCGCTCCGGTGGACACCAACCTGTTTCCCGGCGGCTGGAACAACCTGACCACCGACATGCTGCCCCTGGCCGTGCAGGCGGCCATGGCGGCCATCGAGAAGATCTGCCCCGAGGCCCGCAACCTGCTCATCGTGCCGGAGAACCACAGCCGCAACACGTTCTACCTGGCGAACGTGATCCAGCTGCAGCGCATCTTCAACATGGCGGGGCTCAACGTGCGCGTGGGCTCCATCAGCCCCGAGATCAAGAAGCCCACCACGGTGACCCTGCCCAACGGCGACTCCGTCACGCTTGAGCCCGTGGTCCGCACCAAGGGGCGCCTGGGGCTCAAGAACTTCGACCCCTGCACCATCTTGCTCAACAACGACCTCTCGGCCGGCCCCCCGGGCATCCTGGAGGACATCCACGAGCAGTACCTGCTGCCGCCGCTGCACGCCGGCTGGAGCGTGCGCCGCAAGAGCCGCCATTTCCAGAGCTACGAGGAAGTGTCCAAGCGCTTTGGCAAGCTGCTGGGCATCGACCCGTGGCTCATCAACCCGCTGTTCAGCCGCTGCGAAGGCGTCGACTTCAACGAAGGCACGGGCATGGAGGGGCTGCGCGCCGCCGTCGATGCGCAGCTGGGCAAGGTGCGCCGCAAGTACAAGGAATACGGCATCAACGAAAAGCCCTTCGTCATCGTGAAGGCCGACAACGGCACCTACGGCATGGGCATCATGACCGTGCGCGACGCCAAGGACCTGGACGCGCTCAACCGCAAGACCCGGAACAAGATGGCCGTCATCAAGGACGGGCAGGCGGTGAGCGACGTGATCATCCAGGAAGGCGTGCTCACCCAGGAGCGGGTGCACGAGGCCGTGGCCGAGCCGGTCGTCTACATGATGGACCGCTACGTGGTCGGGGGCTTTTACCGCATGCATGCCGAGCGCGGCGTGGACGAGAACCTTAACGCCCCCGGCGCGAGCTTCGTGCCCCTGGCCTTCGAGCACAGCACGCACCTGCCCCAGCCCGGCGCCCGCCCCGGCGCCAGCGCGCCCAACCGCTTCTATATGTATGGCGTGGTGGCGCGCCTGGCGATGCTCGCCGCCAGCTACGAGCTGGAAGCCACCAACCCCGAGGCCGAGATCTACGACTGACGGCCCCGCGGCCACGCTCGGGCAGGGGAGGGGGCGGCCGTGGCCGCCTCAGTTGCTGCATTGCAACAGCCGGGCGGGGGCCGAACCATCGGGGGCGAGCCGCGCCACAATAGCGGTCCCCCAATATCGGAATCCCGGTTGGCCCCGGTGCCAGCGGGCCAGTCTGTGCAAAGTTCCAAGTCCTCGCTCGCGGCGCTCACCCTGGGCGCCATCGGCGTCGTGTATGGCGATATCGGCACCAGCGTGCTGTATGCGGTCAAGGAGGTGTTCGGCTCAGGACACGTGGCCTTCACGCCCCAGAACGTCTACGGCATCCTGTCCATCTTCTTCTGGACGCTGACCACCATCGTCTCGCTCAAATACGTGGTGCTGGTCCTGCGGGCCGACAACAACGGGGAAGGCGGGCTCATCGCCATGCTGGCGCTGGCCTCCCAGGCGGTGAAGGACAAGCCCCGGCTGCGCAGCGTGCTGCTGTGCATCGGCATCTTCGGCACCTCGCTCTTCTATGGCGACGGGGTCATCACCCCGGCCATCTCGGTGCTGTCGGCGGTCGAGGGGCTCGAAGTGGTATCGCCGCATTTCGGCAAGGCCGTCATTCCCCTCACCCTCGTCGTGCTGTTTTGCCTGTTCGCGGTGCAAAAGCGCGGCACCGGCGGCATCGGGCGCTATTTCGGGCCCATCACCCTGGTGTGGTTCCTGAGCCTGGCCGCCCTGGGCATTCCGCACATCATCGGCCACCCCGAAATCCTGGGCGCCCTGAGCCCGCACCATGCGCTGGGCTTCATCTGGAACAATCCGGGCACCAGCTTCATCGTGCTGGGCGCGGTGGTGCTGTGCGTGACCGGCGCCGAGGCGCTCTACGCCGACCTGGGCCACTTCGGCAAGAAACCCATCCGCCTGGCCTGGTTCAGCGTGGCGATGCCGGCGCTCACCATCAACTACTTCGGCCAGGGCGCGCTGCTGCTGGCCGAGCCCGAGGCGGTGAAGAACCCGTTCTACATGATGGCCCCCGACTGGGCCCTGATCCCGCTGGTCATCATGGCCACCATGGCGACCGTCATCGCCTCGCAGGCGCTCATCACCGGCGCCTTCAGCGTGACCAAGCAGGTCATCCAGCTCGGCTACCTGCCGCGCCTGAACATCCTGCACACCAGCGTGCGGGACACGGGCCAGATCTACATCCCGTTCGTCAACTGGATGCTGTTCGTCGCCATCGTGCTGGCGGTGGTCATGTTCCGCTCCAGCAGCAACCTGGCGGCGGCCTACGGCATCGCCGTCACGCTGGACATGCTCATCACCACCGTGCTCACCTTCTTCGTGATCCGGTACGGCTGGAAGTACCCGCTCGCCCTGTGCGTCGCGGCCACGGGCTCGTTCTTCGTGGTGGACCTGGCCTTCTTCAGTTCCAACCTGCTCAAGCTGTTCCAGGGCGGGTGGTTCCCGCTGCTGATCGGCGGCATCGTCTTCACCCTGATGATGACCTGGAAGCGCGGGCGCGAGCTGCTCAACGAAAAGCTGCGCGACGACTCCCTGGACCTGCGCGACTTCCTTACCGCCGTCTTCGTCAGCCCGCCCACCCGGGTGGACGGCACCGCCGTCTTCCTGACGGCCGAGACGGGCTCGGTGCCCAATGCGCTGCTGCACAACCTCAAGCACAACAAGGTGCTGCACGAGCAGAACCTGTTCGTGACCGTGCGCAGCCACGAGGTCCCCTGGATCGGGCTGGACCGGCGGCTGCAGGTCGAACCCCTGGGCGGCGACTGCTGGCAGGTGATCGTGCACTACGGCTTCAAGAACGATCCCGACCTGCCCGGCGCCCTGGCGCTGATGCGCGGGCGCGGCTGCGAGCTGGAACCCATGACCACCAGCTACTTCCTGTCGCGCGATGTCGTCATCCCCACGATCGGCAGTGGCATGGCACCGTGGCGCGAGAAGCTCTTCGCGCAGATGCACCACAACGCGAGCGGCGCCGCCGGCTTCCTGAACCTGCCGGGCAATGCGGTGGTGGAACTGGGCTCCAAGATCGAGATTTGAGAATTCATGGGCTTTTCTGCCGCATGCCGGCGGTTTGATTGCCCTTGCTGCTATTAAGTTAATAGCAATTCGACCAGATCGAGGTCGGGCCGGCGGCCGGTGACAGAATCGCGGCCCATGTCCTTCTTCAAAGACCTGAGCCTTTCGACCGCTACCGCAGGCTTCGTTTCCGTCCTGGTGGGCTTCACCAGTTCGGTGGCCATCGTGTTCCAGGCGGCCCAGGCGTTCCAGGCCACGCCGGCGCAGATCACCTCCTGGATGTGGGCCCTGGGCCTGGGGATGGGGTTGTGTTCGCTGGTGCCGTCGCTGCTGCTGCGCCAGCCCGTCATGGTGGCCTGGTCCACGCCGGGCGCGGCCGTCCTGGCCACCGCGGGGCTCGCGGGCGGGTTCAGCATGGGGGAGGCGGTCGGTGCCTTCATGGCCTGCGCGGTGCTGATCGCGCTGGCCGGCGCCACCGGCTGGTTCGAGCGCATCATGGGCCGCATTCCCATGGAAATCGCCTCGGCGCTGCTGGCCGGCGTGCTTGCCCGGTTCGGCATGCAGGCCTTTGCCTCGGCCAACACCGCCCTGCCGCTGGTGCTGCTCATGCTGGTCTGCTATCTGGTGCTGCGCCGGCTGCTGCCGCGCTATGCGGTGGTCGCGACGCTCGCGGTGGCCGTGGCTTTTTTCGGCCGGCAGCGGGCAGATGGCCTGGTCCGCCGTACACTTCGAGCTGGCCGCGCCCGTGTTCATGGCGCCGCAGTTCAGCCTGCCGGCGCTGATCAGCCTGGCGCTGCCGCTCTTCGTGGTCACCATGGCGTCGCAGAACCTGCCGGGCGTGGCGGTCATGCGCGCGACCGGCTACCGGTTGCCCGTTTCGCGTTTGGTCACCATGACCGGCCTGGCCACGCTCGTGCTCGCGCCCTTCGGGGCCTTCGCGCTCAACTTCAGCGCGATCACCGCCGCCCTGTGCATGGGTCCCGAAGCGCATGAAGACCGCACCCGCCGCTACACCGCGGCCGTCACCTGCGGGTTCCTGTACATCGTGATCGGCATCTTCGGCGCGGTCATCACCGGGTTGCTCAGCGCGTTCCCGAAGGAGCTGGTCAGCACCATCGCGGGGCTGGCGCTGCTCGGCACCATCGGCACCGGCCTGGCGTCGGCGCTCAAGGAGGATTCGCATCGGGAGGCGGCGGTTATCACCTTCCTCGTCACGCTGAGCGGTGTGGCCATTGCGGGCATCGGTTCGGCCTTCTGGGGCGTGGCGGCCGGCAGCCTCGCGCTATTTGTGCAACAGTACGGCCGCAAGCGCGCACCGGGCGCATAGCCGATCCCTTCCTTTCGCAGACCATGAACATCCTCTTCATCGCCGATCCGCTCGAACATTTCAAGATCTACAAGGACACCACCTTCGCCATGATGCGCGAGGCCCAGCGGCGCGGCCATGCGATTTCCGTGTGCCAGCCCTCGCAAATCGCGTGGCAGCGCGGCGGGCAGGTGATGGCGCGGGTGCAGGACATCGTGCTCACCGGGCAGCCCGAGGCGTGGTTTACCGTTCAGGGCCACCGCGAAGTGCCGTTGGCAGGCTTCGGTTGTGTGCTCATGCGCAAGGACCCCCCTTTCGACAGTGAGTATTTCTACGCGACCCACCTGCTGGAGCAGGCAGAAAGGGAGGGCGCACGCGTGTTCAACAAGCCCCGGGCGCTGCGCGACCATCCGGAGAAGCTGGCGATCATGGAGTTTCCGGAGTTCATCGGCCCCACGCTGGTAACGCGGGATGCGGAAGACATCCTCCGCTTCCATGCGGAACACCGGGACATCATCCTCAAGCCGCTCGACGGCATGGGGGGCATGGGCATCTTTCGCGTGAAGGAGGATGGCCTGAACCTGGGAAGCATCATCGAAACCCTCAACAAGGAGGGCTCGCAGAGCGTGATGGTGCAGAAATTCCTGCCGGAGATCGTCGATGGCGACAAACGCATCCTCATCATCGGGGGAAAGCCTGTTCCTTATTGCCTGGCGCGCATTCCCCAGGGCACGGAGGTCCGGGGCAACCTGGCGGCGGGCGGCAAGGGCGTCGCCAAGCCCTTGACGGAAAGAGACATGGAAATCGGTCAATCGCTGGGCGCTGTTCTTCAGAGCCGGGGACTGCTGCTGGCCGGCGTCGACGTGATCGGTACGTGCGTCACAGAAATCAACGTCACCAGCCCCACCTGTTTCCAGGAGATCTACGACCAAACAGGATGCGATGTGGCCGCGTTGTTCGTGGATGTCGTTGGAGGCCGGAGTGAGGGGGAGGGGTTTGATGACAATTTTTTTGTCATCTTTCTCTACGGGGGTGAGGAAAGTGTCTATACTTGCGGTTGGCAGGTGAGACGGATGACTGAGTTGTTCGGAGAGTCTGACAAGAAAA
>NZ_BAAJYT010000221.1:0-5853 GCF_057541515.1 Acidovorax sp. KNOB132 | reverse complement strand
GACGGCGCGCGCTGCTCGGGTTGCGGCGGTGCCTCGCTGGCCACTGGCGCGGGTGCACGCGCGGCAGTGCTTTCAGTGCGGGGTGCCGCATCGCGGGCGGAGGGGGCCGTGCGCGCGGGCCTGCGGGTGGAACGGGTGGCGGGAGGGTTGGCGGGTTCGAAGGCTTCGACCGGTTCGTCAACGGCGGTCAGGTCCGCACGGGCCGCGGTCTGGTGGTAAGCATCCGGAGAAAGCAGCGCGGCGCGCCGGGTGGGGGCGGGGGGCAGGGGCATGGTGCAATGGCCTCGATGGGATGTTCAGAAAGCAAAAAGCCGCCTGGAGGCCAAGGCGGCTTTTGGGTGAGGGGAGGGCGTTGCGTTTCTCAGCAGCATCGACCCATTATGCATGCTCCCCATGACGGGCTGCGGCAGCCTGCCGCAGCCGGCTTCAGGCAGCTTTCTTGAGGGCCTTGATGGACTTCACGGCCTTGAGCACTTCGTCCACATGGCCCGGCACCTTGAGGCCGCGCCATTCGTGGGCGAGGATGCCGTCGGGACCGACGAGGAACGTGCTGCGTTCGATGCCCTTGACCTTCTTGCCGTACATGATCTTGTTCTTGACCACGCCGAACATGTGGCACATTTTTTTCTTCGGTGTCGGCAATCAGTTCGAACGGGAGTTCGAGCTTTTCCTTGAAGTCGTCGTGCGACTTCATGTTGTCGCGCGACACGCCGAAGACGGCTGCGCCGGCCTTGACGAAATCTTTGTACTTGTCGCGGAACTGCATGGCTTCGGTGGTGCAGCCAGGGGTGTTGTCCTTGGGATAGAAGTACAGAATCAGAACCTGGCCAAGATGCGAGGTATTGGAGACCTTGATCCCCCCGGTCGCGTTGGCTTCAAATTCAGGTAGGGGTTTGTTGACAACGATCGCCATGGCACTCAATCTCTCAGGATGAAAGTCGTTGAAAAGCCGGGGGAGCGGTGTGTGTTATTGCTCTTGGAGGGCCCCCGACCGCAACCGGAGATTTTACCTTGAAACGGACTCTTTCGCACTCTTTCAGGCCCTGCAGTCTGTAACCAAAGTACACAACTGGCGGTCAAGGCTCCAGCAGCAGGGCGGCGACCACGTTGCGCCCCTCGCCCGCCAGGATGTTGTAGGTGCGGCAGGCCGCCGGGGTGTCCATGGTCTCCAGCCCCATGCGCTTGGCCATCAGCGGCTGCAGCCAGGCGGGCGGCGGAAAGCGGTTGCGCGTGCCGCTGCCGAAAAGGATGAGTTCCGCATCGAGCCCGGCCAGTTGTGCGAAGTGCGCCGGCGTCAGGTCTTCGAAGCGCGTGCAGTCCCACGCCTGGCGCAGCCCGCGCGAGCCGAGGATCACGCTCGTCGTGAGCTTTTCGCCGTCCACGCCGATCCAGCCGGGGCCGTAGGCGCTGATGGTCTGCGTTTCGGAGCGGTCGGGCTGGAATTTCATGCGTTGGGGGCGGGGAGCCCGTTCGGGAAAAGGGGGCGCTGCAAGGGGCCAAAGGCCCCAGGGCGCTGCGGGAACTGTGGTCAAATTATAGGTTTCGCCACAGAGGCAATGCCTCCTGGCGGGTCTCTGAGTCCCCCCGTGTCCGGCTCCCGTCCTTTTTTCGCCAGCGCATGAAGACCATCCACAAATCCGCGAAGCTCAATAACGTTCTCTACGATGTCCGGGGCCCGATCGTGGACGCGGCCAAGCAGATGGAGGACGAGGGGCAGAAGATCATCAAGCTGAACATTGGCAACCTCGCGCCGTTCGGCTTCGACGCCCCCGAGGAAATCCAGCAGGACATGATCCGCAACCTGCCCAACTCGGCGGGCTATTCGGACAGCAAAGGCATCTTCGGCGCGCGCAAGGCGGTGATGCACTACAGCCAGCAGCAGGGCGTGGCGGGCGTGACGCTCGACGACATCTACCTGGGCAACGGCGCGAGCGACCTGATCGGCATGGCCACCAACGCGCTGCTCGACGATGGCGACGAACTGCTGGTGCCCGCGCCCGACTACCCCCTGTGGACCGCCGTCGCCAGCCTGTCGGGCGGCAAGCCCGTGCACTACCTGTGCGACGAGGCCAATGGCTGGATGCCTGACCTGGACGACATCCGCGCCAAGATCACGCCGCGGACCAAGGGGCTGGTGGTCATCAACCCCAACAACCCCACGGGTGCGATGTATTCGGACGAGCTGCTCAAGGCCCTGGTGCAGATCGCCCGCGAGCACGGCCTGGTGCTGCTGGCCGACGAGGTGTACGACAAGGTGCTGTACGACGGCGTCACGCACACGGCGCTGGCCAGCCTGTCCACCGACGTGCTCACGCTGACCTTCAACTCGCTCTCCAAGGCCTACCGCTCGTGCGGCTACCGCGCAGGCTGGATGGTGATCTCGGGCAACAAGGAAGTGGCCCGCGATTACATCGAGGGCATCAACATGCTCGCCAACATCAAGCTGGGCTCCAACGTGCCCGGCCAATGGGCCATCCAGACGGCGCTGGGCGGCTACCAGAGCATCAACGACCTGGTCCGGGAAGGCGGGCGCCTGCGGCGCCAGCGCGACCTGGCCTATGAACTCATCTCGGCGATCCCGGGCGTGAGCTGCGTGAAACCCAAGGCGGCGCTCTACATGTTCCCCCGCCTGGACCCCGCGATGTACCCCATCGCCGACGACCGCCAATTCTTCATGGAGGTGTTGTGCGCCACGCGCGTGATGCTGGTGCAGGGCTCGGGCTTCAATTACCCCGACCAACAGCACTTCCGCATCGTGTTCCTGCCGCACGAGGACGACCTGCGCGTGGCCATCGGCCGCCTGGCGGATTTCCTCGCCCGGTACCGGCAGCAGCATGGCACCGCCTGATTTTTTACTCCTATTTTCATAGCTGTCAGCGCATATTCAACTAGCGCTGCAGTGCAATTTGACTGGTAATTCGATCATGAAACCGATCCAAGTGGGCCTGCTGGGCATTGGCACCGTCGGCAGCGGCGTCTTCAACGTGCTGCAACGCAACCAGGAGGAAATCCGCCGCCGCGCCGGCCGTGGCATCGAGATCGCCATGGTGGCCGACCTCGACGCGGCCCGCGCCAGGACCGTCGTGGGCGACACTGCCCAGGTGGTGAGCGATGCGCGCGCCGTCATCGCCAACCCCGACATCGACATCGTGGTCGAGTTGATCGGCGGCTACGGCATCGCCAAGGCCCTGGTGCTGGAGGCCATCGCCGCCGGCAAGCACGTGGTCACCGCCAACAAGGCGCTGCTGGCCGTGCACGGCACCGAGATCTTCGCGGCCGCGTCGGCCAAGGGCGTGATGGTGGCCTTCGAGGCCGCCGTGGCCGGGGGCATCCCGATCATCAAGGCGCTGCGCGAAGGGCTCACCGCCAACCGCATCCAGTGGATCGCCGGCATCATCAACGGCACCACCAACTTCATCCTGTCCGAGATGCGCGACAAGGGCCTGGATTTCGACGTGGTGCTGAAAGAGGCGCAGCGACTGGGCTATGCCGAGGCCGACCCGACCTTCGACATCGAGGGCGTGGACGCCGCGCACAAGGCCACCATCATGTCGGCCATCGCCTTCGGTATCCCGGTGCAGTTCGACAAGGCCTATGTGGAAGGCATCACCAAGCTCGGCGCGGCCGACATCCGCTACGCCGAGCAACTGGGCTACCGCATCAAGCTGCTGGGCATCGCCAAGCGCCGCTCCGGCGCGGGCGCGGCCTCCGGCCAGACCGACGGCGTGGAGCTGCGCGTGCACCCCACGCTCGTGCCCGCCAAGCGCCTGATCGCCAACGTGGAAGGCGCCATGAACGCCGTGGTGGTGCAGGGCGATGCCGTGGGCACCACGCTCTACTACGGCAAGGGCGCCGGCAGCGAGCCCACGGCCAGCGCCGTGATCGCCGACCTGGTGGACATCGCCCGCCTGGCCTCGGCCGACCCCGAGCACCGCGTGCCGCACCTGGCCTTCCAGTCGCACACGCTCGACCAGGCCATGGGCACGCTGCCCGTGCTGCCCATGAGCGAGGTCGTCACCAGCTACTACCTGCGCCTGCGCGTGGCCGACGAGGCTGGCGTGCTGGCCAAGGTCACGGGCCTGCTCGCCACGGCCGGCATCAGCATCGACGCGGTGCTGCAGCGCGAAGCCGACGAGGTGGGTGGCGAGGGGTCCACGCAGACCGACCTCATCATCCTCACGCACGACACGCGCGAGGGCACGATGAACGACGCCATCGCGCAGATGCAGGCGCTGCCCACGGTGCTGGGCCCCATCACGCGCATCCGCAAGGAGGAGCTGAACTGATGCTGTACGTCTCGACCCGCGGCCACGCCGACCGCAAGCATTTCTGCGACATCCTGCTGGAAGGCCTCGCGCCCGATGGCGGCCTGTACCTGCCCGAGCGCTACCCGCAGATCGACGACGCGGCGCTCACCCGCCTGCGCCGTGCCTACCACGAGCAGGGCTACGCGGAGCTGGCCTTCCAGATCCTGTCGCTCTACATCGACGACATTCCCGCGGCGGATCTCAAGCGCCTGTGCGAGAAGACGTACACGGCCGAGGTGTTCGGCACCGGCGAGATCGTGCCGCTGCGCCACCTGGAAAACAGCCTGTGGCTCGAAGCCCTGTCCAACGGTCCCACGCTGGCCTTCAAGGACATGGCGATGCAGCTGCTGGGCAACCTGTTCGAATACGAACTGGCGCGCCGCGGCGAGACGCTCAACATCCTGGGCGCGACCAGCGGCGACACCGGCAGCGCCGCCGAATACGCCATGAAGGGCAAGCAGGGCGTGCGCGTGTTCATGACCAGCCCGTACGGCCGCATGAGCGCGTTCCAGCAGGCGCAGATGTTCAGCCTGCAGGACGAGAACATCCACAACCTCGCCATCGAGGGCGTGTTCGACGATTGCCAGGACATCGTCAAGGCCGTGAGCAACGACCTGGCCTTCAAGCGCCAGTACAAGATCGGCACGGTCAATTCGATCAACTGGGCGCGCCTGCTGGCGCAGGTGGTGTACTACTTCGCCGGCTACGTGCAGGCCACCGACACCAACGACCAGAAGGTGAGCTTCACCGTGCCGTCGGGCAACTTCGGCAACGTCTGCGCGGGCCACGTGGCGCGCATGATGGGCCTGCCGATCGACCAGCTGGTGGTGGCGACGAACGAGAACGACGTGCTGGACGAGTTCTTCCGCACGGGCGTGTACCGCGTGCGCGGCAGCGCCGACACGCACGAAACCTCCAGCCCGTCCATGGACATCAGCAAGGCGAGCAACTTCGAGCGCTTCGTGTTCGACCTGCTCGGCCGCGACGGCGCCCGCACGCAGGCGCTGTTCGGTGAGGCCCTGGCCCGGGACGGCGCGTTCGACCTGAGCGGCGATCCAGCCTTCGCCGAGGCGGCGGGGCGCTACGGCTTCGTGAGCGGCAAGAGCACGCACGCAGACCGCATCGCGACCATCCGCGACACGTTCCAGCGTTTCGGCGTGACGATCGACACCCACACCGCCGACGGCGTGAAGGTGGCGCGCGAGCACATCCGTCCCGGCGTGCCGATGCTGGTACTGGAAACCGCGCTGCCGATCAAGTTCGCCGAGACCATCGTCGAGGCGCTGGGCCAACCGCCCGAGCGGCCGGCCAAGTTCGAGGGCATCGAGGCGCTGCCCAAGCGCGTGCAGGTCATGCCGGCCGACGTGGTGCTGGTCAAGGCCTACATCAGCCGCCACTGCGCCTGAGTCCTTTCAGGCGGGTTTTGTGCCGAATCGGGTCGATGCCCTAGTGCTTATTGTTCCTTTTGCTATTGAATTAATAGCAAATCCCAGGAGGTCGCAATGAAGGTGGTGGGCTTTGCCGGGTTCTCGGGCAGCGGCAAGAC
>NZ_BAAJYT010000220.1:0-5858 GCF_057541515.1 Acidovorax sp. KNOB132 | reverse complement strand
CACGCCCGCCTGCTGGAGCGCGAGCGCGCCGCCCTGCGCCAGGCCCTGCAGCGGCGCTGACCGGGCGCACGGCCGCCGCCAGGAGTGCCCCCACAATCGGCCCACCAGAAGCTTTTCCTTTCTCCAGCGCCGCCATGCAGCACTTCAGCCTTCGCCAATCCATTCGCCACGGGCTGGTGATCGCCGCGTTCTGCGCCGCCATCGCCGGCATCCAGCTCGCCTACGGCCGGGGACCGTGGGACGTGCAGCTCGTGTACTCCCTGGCCATCGGCCTGCCGAGCTGGCTGCTGATCGACATCGGCCGCCTGTGGCTCTCACGCCATAGCCCCATCCCGTGGCCCCTGGGCTGGCGCGGCTGGGCGCTGGTCGCGGTGGGCGGCTCCATCGGCTTTCAGTTCGGCTCGGCCCTGGGCGATGCCTACCGCGAGAGCATGCACCCCGGCCTGACCCTGGCGTCGGCAGGCGGCCCCAGTTCGGCCATGGTGACGACGGTGCTGGCGTGCCTGGCGCTGTCGTTCTTCTTCTACGCCCAGGGCAAATCGCGCTTTCTGGAAGGCAAGATCGCCGAGGTCGAACGCGACGCCGCCGAGGCGCGCCTCAAACTGCTGGAGGCGCAGCTGGAGCCGCACATGATGTTCAACACCCTGTCCAACCTGCGCGTGCTGATCGCCGCCGACCCGCCCCGCGCCCAGGCCATGCTGGACCACCTGATCGACTACCTGCGCGCCACGCTCGGCGCCTCGCGGGCCACGCTGCACCCGCTGGCCGACGAATTCGCCCGGCTGCGCGACTACCTGGAACTGATGTCGGTGCGCATGGGCCCGCGCCTGGCCTACACGCTCGACCTGCCCGAAGCGCTCGCCCGCGTGCCCGTGCCGCCGCTGCTGCTGCAGCCGCTGGTGGAAAACGCCATCCGCCACGGCCTGGAGCCGAAGGTGGAAGGCGGCAGCATCCACATCGCCGCCCGGCCATTGCCCGACGGCCTGCTGGAACTGCTGGTGCAGGATTCGGGCGCCGGGCTGGCCGCGGGCGGCACCGCACCGTCCGGGCCACCCGGCCCGGCGCGCCAGAGCTTCGGGCTGCAGCAGGTGCGCGAGCGGCTGCACACGCTGTACGGCGAGCAAGGCACTATTAATTTGATAGCACAACGCCCTAGTGGAACATGCGCCAGGGCCGTATTTCCCTTGAATCCCCCGCTGCCATGAACCTGCCGCCCTCCCGCGCGCCCCGCGCCCTGATCGCCGAAGACGAACCGCTGCTGGCCGCCGCCCTGCGCCAGGAGCTGGCCCGGGCCTGGCCGGACCTTCAGATCGCCGCCACCGTGGGCGACGGGCTCGCGGCCGTGGAGCAGGCGCTGGACCTGCGGCCCGACGTGCTGCTGTTCGACATCCGCATGCCGGGCCAGAGCGGCCTGGAGGCAGCCGCCGAGCTGGCCGACGCCTGGCCGGCCGACACGCCCTTTCCCGCGCTGGTGTTCGTGACCGCCTACGACCAGTACGCCGTGCAGGCCTTCGAGGCCCAGGCCGTGGACTACCTGCTCAAGCCCGTGCAGCCCGAGCGGCTGCGCAAGGCCGTCCAGAAGCTGCAGGCCACCCTCGCACGGCAGGCCGCGCCCGCCGCGCTGGACTTCGAGGCCACGCTGGCCCGCCTGCGCGCACTGGTGGCACTGCCCGGGGCCGCTGCGCCGGGCATGGCCGGTGCGGCGGCGCACCCCGCCCCGCTCACCGTCATCCAGGCGAGCAGCGGCGCGCAGATCCACCTGGTGCCGGTGGCGGACGTCGTGGTGTTCGAGGCGGCCGACAAGTACGTGCGCGTGCTGACCGCCACGCAGGAGTACCTGATCCGCACGCCCCTCAAGGAACTGGCTGCCCAGCTCGACGCGAACACCTTCTGGCAGGTGCACCGCGGCACCCTGGTGCGCGCCAGCGCCATCGCCTCAGCCGTGCGCGACGAATCAGGGCGGCTGCACCTGCGCCTGCGCGAGCGGCCAGAAACCCTGGCGGTGAGCCGGCTCTACGCCCACCGCTTCAAGGCGATGTAGCGCCCGAATGGCACAAAAGCTGAGGCGAAGCGACCCGGCAGCAAGCGCCGCCGGCCCGCCGAATCACAAAGTCAGCGGTTGGCCGCGAGCAGCAGCCCGCCGGCGCCCATGAAGAATCCGCCCGTCGCCTTGTTCAGCCGCACCACGCCGCGCTGCGAGCGGATCACCCGGCGGATCTGCCGCCCGCCCGTGGCGTACACGGCGGTGGAGACGAACTCGGCCATCAGGTACACCGAGCCCAGCACCAGGAACTGGTGCGCCGCGGGCTGGGCGGGGTCGATGAACTGGGGAAACACCGCGGCGAACAGGATGATCGCCTTGGGATTGGTGATGCCCAGCAGGAACTCCTGCAGGATCAGCGAGCGGATCGGCACCGCAGCCGCCGAGGGCGTGGCCTCGCTGCCCTCCACCAGTTCCAGCCCGCCGAACTCCCGGCTGCGCCACGCCTTCCAGCCCAGCCAGAACAGGTAACACGCCCCCACCCATTTCACGACCGTGAAGGCCGCCTCGGAGGCCAGCAGCATCGCGCCCAGACCCACGGCGGACACCGTCAAAAAGATGGCGAACGCCGCCGCACGCCCGATGGTGGCCACCAACGCCGTGCCCACACCGGCCCGGATGCCGTTGTTCAGGCCGCAGAAATTGTTGGGGCCAGGCGTGAGCGCGATCGCCACGGCCACGGGTGCGAAAAGAAGGGCGTCCATACCAGGCTCCTGAATGGCAACGGAAGGGAAAGAAACAAACAGGCAACAGCGCAGAAGGATCGCAGTGTAGGCGGGGAAGGCGCTCGCCGCGAGCCCCGGCAGCGGCGGGCGGTGCGCACCGTGTCGCCGGGACCCTCAGGGCAAATCGATGACCGCATTCCACGGCACGCCCGCGAGCGCATCGTAGTGCGCCACCAGCACGGTGCCCGGCCCGCCCTGCGCCGCCCGCTGCGCCAGCACCTGCTGCAGGTATTGCACCGAGGGACGGTCCAGGCCGGCCACCGGCTCGTCCACCAGCACCAGCGGCGCCCCGCACGCGAAAGCGGCCGCCAGCAGCGCCTTGCGCCGCGTGCCGGTGGACAGCTGCTCCATGGCCTTGGGCAGGTGGCTTTCCAGCCCGAACCCCGCCACGTGCGCCTGCAGCGCCGAAGCGTCCCATGCCGGATGGCGGCCGGCCAGCGCACCGAACCATGCCCCCGGGCTGGTGCCATCGAGTGCCGTCGCGCGCGGGTCGGCCCAGAACACCGCGCCCGACTCCTTCGCGGCCCGGTCGCTGCACGGCTGCCCGTTCCGCCAGACGGTCCCGCCCTGGGGTTGCAGCTCCCCGGCCAGCAGGCGCAGCAGCGTGGTCTTGCCGGAGCCCTCGTCGCCCCGCACCAGCGTCGCGCCCGGCGCGGCATGGGCGGTGAAGCCGTCGAATACGGCCGGGCCCTGCGCGTGGGCAAAGCACAGGCCGTCGCACAGCAAGGTGGCAGAGGGTGTCGTCGAGTCGGGCATAGCGGGGTTCACAGGAGCGAAGGGTGGTCGAGGGAGCCACCCACATGCGTGGGCGCTGCACATTCTGTGGCAAAGCGCGGCCAAACCTGCCCGAAAATGCCCCCTGCCGCGCCGCCCCCGGCGCCTTCCTTCCACAAACCTGAAACCCATGACCCTGCGCTACCTGGAATTCGACTACAGCGAGGACGACGAAGGCACCGGCACCTGGGATGCCATGGCCAGCGTGACCGAAGAGCACCTGCCGGCCCTGCACGCGGAGATCGCACAGGTGCTGGGCTGGGCCCACGCCACTTTCCCGAACCAGAACGGCGCCATCGAGGACGGCGCCGCCTGGGACTACGACCTGCAGGCCGTGCGGGAGGTCTCCGCCGTGCAGTCCCTGGTTTTCGACGAGGCCACCCGGCGCCTCGTTTCCACCGCCGGCAAGCCCGCAGCACCGCGGCATACGGTGACGCTCTCGATCAGCGGTAACGCGGCGTTCTGCGAGGAGTTCCGACCGCGCTTCGGAGGCGAGTGAGCACCCGATGAAGCCGTGAGCGCGGGCCAGCGATCCCCGACCGTCATCCCCATTGCGCATGCCGCTATCATCCCGCGGCCTGCGAAGACGGGCAGAAAAAAGGGAGGTGAATCGTGAGCGTGGCATTCAAAGACCCGTGCGATTCGCAATGTCACGGCATCACGAATCGAATTTCAATGGCATGGACACAATGGCTGCGGAGCGAGCCCGCAGAACCCGTGGTCAACGGGCGAATGCAATATGGACCAGGAAAGGGAATGATCAAACAGGTCTTCGAAGGCCTCGATGCTTCGCAAAAGAGGGTCCGAAAAATCGCGACCATCGACCCGATCAGGAAGAAGATCATCCTGATCCAGCCCGGGGATAAGGTGCTCTATCAATCCGGACTCAGGGAAAAGGGTGTTGCGGGTTATGTGTATGTATTTGCCCATGCCACAGCAAAAAGCATTCAGGGAATGATCCATGGCATGGAAGTGGCCGACACGATCCGGCGCAGCGGCCTCTGGCACGGAGAGCCGGTTTTGATCGACGCATGCAATGCGGGAGCCACGTCCGATGGCATCGCAAGTGAATTGGCCCAAGTGTTGCGAACGCATGTCACGGCGCCCACGACAACCACCTGGAATTATCCGCTGGGCGGTTCTGCGGTGGGGCAAGGGGCCTTCGAGAAGCTCCCGGGCGTATTGGCGATGCTCCCCATTCCCGACCTGTTGCGTCCAGGCGTATGGCGAACCTGGGGGCCCGATGGACAACCCATTGCAACGGCCCCGACCTCTCCGCGCGATACCGGCGATCTGCTGAAAGGGGCCTTGATGCAGAAAATGGGGAAGCGCCGATGATTCGCCGTTGGAAAAAATGGGGGGCAGGCACCCGAATCGCTCTGGTCCTTTCCTTGCTGGTCGGCGCCTGGACCGCGTGGTGGTGGATCGATAGCGCCGTCACCTGCGACCAGCAGGATGAATACTCGTATCACGGCTTTTGCCTGATGGAGTTGCAACGCCGCGCCGAAAGCGGCGACAACCCGGCGCAGTGGGCTTACGGCAATTACCTGGCAGGCATTCCGCCCTTCGACCAAGCCTACGAGTGGCATCTGAAAGCCATGCACGGCGCGCGCATCGGCCTGGAGTTGCGTCGCAGCATGGACGCCTACTGCGACAAGGTTCCCGGCTTCGACGCGCGCACGGTGGAGTCCGTCATGCAGCGCATGGTCCGCACCAGTCCCGATGCCCATTTGCGGCTGTTCCAGTTGTATCTTTCCCCGCCCCCCTGCAGCGCGTTCAGCCTGGATCAAGCCAGCGCACAGATCCCCTTGCTCACCCAATGCGCCCACCTCACCCTGGCCGAATACTTCCGGGCCGTGGAGCGGGAGCGATACACCCTTTCAGCTGCAACGCGGGCGGCCATCCGGAGCAACCTGGATCGCTGCGAAAACGAACTCGCCCACCCCCCACCAGAAGCCCCCACGGTGCGTGAGTTCATGCCATTGCAGCCGAAGGACATCGAGGCGCTTCGGCGCAGCCTGGACAAGACCGCTCCGTGACCCGGACCCAGTCGAAATCCGGTCACCCCGTGACGGCCAGCACCACGGCCGACTCGTCCACCGCCATCGCCACACGAGCACGGGCCCGCAGGCCGCTCGACGGGGGCGCGAACCCCACCATGTGCACCCCGGCGTCCAGCGTGGCCGAAACCTCGTCGCCCGCCGGCCCGCGCGACACGCGCGATGCCCTGGCCGGCCAGGCGTTGTCGGCAGCCGATGCCGGCAAACCGGCCTGAACGCGCACGGCCGCGGCCTTGCACAGCGCGAGCACGGGCAGGC
>NZ_BAAJYT010000219.1:0-5934 GCF_057541515.1 Acidovorax sp. KNOB132 | reverse complement strand
GTTGTGCTTGAGGTTGTGCAGCAGTGCGTGCGGCACGCTGTCGGCGTCGGCGGTCATGAACACGGCGGTGCCGCGCACGCGGTGCGGCATGCCGTGCGCCAGGGCCTCGATGAAGGGGGCGAGCGGCATGCGCTCCTGCGCCGCCGCCTGCTCGGCCACGCGCCGGCCCTTGGCCCAGGTGGTGAAGACGAACATGACCAGCGCCGCGACCGCCAGGGTCAGCCAGCCGCCGTCGGCGATCTTCAGGCTGTTGGCCACGATGAAGGTCACGTCCACCAGCGCGAAGCAGCCCACGCCCAGGCCCACGGCCAGCGGGTTCCAGCGCCACAGCCGCAGCGCGACCACGCCGGCCAGCAAGGTGGTGGTGAGCATGGTGAGCGACACCGCGATGCCGTAGGCGGCCGACAGCGCGCTGGAGCTGCGAAAGGCCAGCACCAGCAGCAGCACGCCCGCCATGAGCAGCCAGTTCATCGTGGGCAGGTAGATCTGGCCGATGGCGGTGCCGGAGGTCTGCACGATGCGCATGCGCGGCAGGTAGCCCATGCGGATGGCGTGCGCCGTCATGGAGAACGCGCCCGAGATCACCGCCTGCGAGGCGATGACGGTGGCGCAGGCGGCCAGCACCACCACGGGCACGGTGGCCCAGGGGGGGAAGAGCCGGAAGAACGGGTTGTCGATGGCCGCGGGGTTGGCCAGCACCAGCGCGCCCTGGCCGAAATAGTTGAGCACCAGCGACGGCAGCGCGATGAACAGCCACGCCAGCCGGATGGGCGTGGCGCCGAAATGGCCCATGTCGGCATACAGCGCCTCGCCACCCGTGAACGCGAGGAACACCGCGCCCAGCACCGCCAGCGACTGCGCCGGGTGCGTGGCCAGGAACTGCACCGCCCAGCGCGGGTCGATGGCCTCCAGCACGTGCGGGTTCTGCGTGATCTGCCAAAGGCCGGACACCGCCAGCACGCCGAACCACAGCACCATTACCGGCCCGAACACGCGGCCCACCGATTCGGTGCCCCGGCGCTGCACGAGGAACAGGCCGATCAGCACCAGCAGCGTGATGGGCACTACGTAGGGCTTGAACACCGGCGTGGCCACCTCCAGCCCCTCGACCGCCGACAGCACCGAGATGGCCGGCGTGATGAGGCTGTCGCCATAGAACATGGCCGCGCCGACCAGGCCCAGCCCGGCGACGGCCTTCCACGCCCACGGGCGGGCGCCGCCGCGCTCCAGCGCCTGCGCGGCCAGGCCCTGCAGTGCCAGGATGCCGCCTTCTCCGTCGTGGTCTGCGCGCAGCACGAACACCACGTACTTGAGGGTGACCACCAGCATCAGGCCCCACAGCACCAGCGACAGCAGGCCCAGCACCGCGGCGCGGTCCAGCGCCACGCCGTGTTCGGGGTTCAGGCATTCCTTGAAGGCGTAGAGCGGCGAGGTGCCGATGTCGCCGAACACCACCCCGAGTGCGGCGATCATCAGGGCGGATCGGGCGGCGAAGCCGCGGGCAGCGGGCGCGTGTCCGGGCGCCGGAGTGGAGGTCATTGCGGAGTGCGGGGGCAGTGAAGGGTCGGCGCATTGTGCGCCGGCGGCTGCGCGCGGTCACGGGCGGCGCGAACCGGGTGATGCCGGCGCGCAACGCTGTGGCAAGGCTTGGGGCCGAAAAGGCCTTCAGCGCAATTTCCACTAGGGCGTATTGCTATTAATTAAATAGCGTCTCAGTGGCGGTGCCTTCGTGGCCCGCCACCGCATCGGCCCGCCCCGCCGTCACATGCCCAGCGACTTGAGCAGGTCGTCCGTGTCGCTGGACGACGCGGCGGCCGGCACCGGGGCCGCGGCCTTGGGCTCACCGGCCTGGGCGATCAGCGCGTCGGGATCGGGGGCTTCCTGCGGCTCGAAATCGACGAGCTTGATGAACTCGGTGCGGTCGATCGCCAGCTCCAGATAGAAGATGTGATTGCTGGCCGTGTAGAAGGTCACGCGGCGCGCCTCGGGCTTGTCCAGGTTGGCGTCCACGCTCAGCATCACCTGCTTGTTCAGCGCCAGCATCTTGGGCTGGTTCTGCGTGATGTGGGTCTGCAGCTCGCGGCGCACCTTGCCGGTGAAGTCGCCCACCACCTGGTTCATCAGCTCGCCCATCACGTTCGACACCTCGTCCGAGGTGTAGGAACTGGCCAGGTCGTCCTTGGACATGCCCATGCTCAGCAGGTAGCTCTGATAGAGCTCCATCGCCGCTTCCTTCGAGAAATTGATGATCACCAGGCCCGAGAACCCGCCGTCGAAGAGCACGAAGCAGCCGATGTCGGGGCGCAGGCAGGTCTTGGTGATGCGCTGCACCATGCCGGAGTAGTGGATGGGGCTCTGCGTGGCCACGCTGAGCACGCGGGTCACCGAGTTGCAGAGGCTGATCAGCAGGTCTTCGGTGCCGTAGACGATGGAGGGGGTTTGTGCGCTCATGGTGTGCAAGGGGAAAGGGGAGGGGGACGAAAAAGGGGCTCTGGAAAAAAGGCCGGGGCGGCTCAGCGCTCCGGGGTGTCGGAGATGCGCCGGGCATACACCGCCAGCACGATGCGCTCCGAATGCACGAGGTACTCGTTGAGCTGGTCCGAGGCCTCGCGCAGCTTGCCCGCCTCGAACAGATCGACGATCTTCACGTTCATGTCCACGTACGGCGCGTGCAGGAACTCGGGGTCGTTCAGCAGCCCGAAGGCCAGACGCAGTTCGGCCAGGATGTGCGAGAACATCACGTTCAGGCGCTCGCTGTCGGCCAGCTCCACGATGGCCATGTGGAACTCCATGTTGGCCGTGCCCACGCCCTGCCAGTCGGCCGCCTCGCGGCAGCGCACCGCCGAATCCACCGCCTCGCGCAGGTGCTTCTTGGCGGGGTGGCGCGGGTAGGCCTGGGCGATGGCCTGGCATTCGATGAGCCGGCGCACGCGGTAGATGTCGATGATCGAGGCGATGCTCGGGATGGCCACCGAGACGCCGCGGTTGGGCTCGTACTTGACCAGGCCTTCCTTGGTCAGCAGGCGAAAGACCTCGCGCAGGGTGTTGCGCGAAATCTCCAGGCTTTCGCTCAAGGCGGCCTCGGACAGCCGCTGGCCGGGCGAGAACTCGCCCTTCACGATCTTCTGGCGGATCAGCTCCGCCGTGCGTTCGTTCAGGGTCTGGGCGTTCGTGGGGGTTTCGATGGTCATGCCTGGCGGTTCGGGGTGGGCGTGCGGCACGGCGTGCGCAGGCCGGGATCGGGGTTCCGCACTTTGTAGCAGATCGGCCTGCTTCGCAAGAATCCACCCTGTGGAATACCGCTTTCTAACCGCTTTTCCTAGGGTTTGTCCGGGTCGGTCGCTCGCCCTGTTGTTGGGCAAAATCGACCAATCGTGAAACAAATTGGTGCTGGTTGTCTCTTCAAGGTGCATCGATTGTTCAACAACTTGAAGTTTTTCAAGGGTTGATCCCCGGTTTGTTGTTCATGGATTGGCATGCAATTTGCGTTGTATGCCGTGCCGGTCCAGACCGCGCTCGGGCAGCAACCTCCCATTGCCCGCGCGCTGCCAGGCTGGCAGTGGGGCCCTACGGTTGTCCGCACCTCTTCGCCAATGGCGGCGAGGCGCACGCGACCACCGGACCGGCCAGGGCTGTACGTATTCAAGGAAGTTCAAGATGCAAAACGTAGTCAATCTGTGGCCGCTCATCGGGGTGGCGGTCATCATCGTGGGGTTCATCCTGCGGTTCAACCCGATGCTGGTGGTGATCGTCACGGCCATCGCGACGGCGTTTGCCGCCGGATTTCCGATCGACAAGATCCTGGCCACCATCGGCACCGGCTTCATCAAGACGCGCAACCTGCCGCTCATCATCCTGCTGCCCCTGGCGGTGATCGGGCTGCTGGAGCGCCACGGCCTGCGCCAGCATGCGCAGAACTGGATCAGCAGCATCAAGTCGGCCACTGCCGGCCGCCTGCTCATCGTGTACCTGGGCGCCCGCCAGATCACGGCCGCCATCGGCCTGACCAGCCTGGGCGGCCACCCCCAGATGGTGCGCCCGCTGCTCGCCCCCATGGCCGAAGGCGCCACCGAGGCGCGCTACGGCAAGCTGCCCGACCGCATCCGCCACAAGCTGCGCGCCTTCTCGGCGGCCACCGACAACGTGGGCCTGTTCTTCGGCGAAGACATCTTCGTGGCCTTCGGCGCCATCGTGCTGATGTCCACCTTCCTGCACGAGGCCGGCATCGACGTCGAACCGATCCACATCGCGCTGTGGGGCATTCCGACCGCGATCTGCGCGTTCGCCATCCACGCCTGGCGCCTGCACCGCCTGGACGGCGTGCTGGCCCGTGAACTGGCCGCGCACGCCGCCGAAACCGCTGCCCGCAATGGCAACGGGAACGGCAATGGCGACGGCACCCTCTCCAGCGCCAAGGGAGCATGAACATGACACTGACCATCCAACACCTGTACTACCTCGTCGGCGCCATCCTGGCCATCACCGCGGTGATGACCGTGGCCGACCGTGACAACCCCAAGCGCTTTTCCAGCGGACTGTTCTGGGCCCTGTATTCCCTGGTCTTCCTCATCGGCGACCTGCTGCCGCCCATCTGGGTGGGCGCCGGCGCCGTGGTGATGGCGCTCATCGCCGGCTTCGGCGGCGTGGGCGCGGGCAAGCACACCCCCCGCACCCCGGCCGAGTACCAGACCAGCGCCAAGCGCCTGGGCAACCGCCTGTTCATTCCCGCGCTGGCGATTCCGCTCATCACGATGATCGGTACGCTGTCGGCCAAGCACCTGACCGTGGGCGGCGTGCCGCTGATCGACCCCAAGAACACCACCCTGGTGAGCCTGGGCGTGGGCTGCGTGCTGTCGCTGGCGCTGGCCTGCTGGCTGACCCGCGAGAGCCCCGTGCAGGGCCTGCGCGAATCGCGCCGCCTGACCGACGCGCTGGGCTGGGCCCTGGTGCTGCCGCAGATGCTGGGCATGCTCGGCCTGGTGTTCTCCGATGCCGGCGTGGGCAAGGCCGTGGCGTACATCACCACCAGCTACATCAACATGGACATCCGCTTCGTGGCCTGTGCCGTGTACGTGATCGGCATGGCGCTGTTCACCATCATCATGGGCAACGGCTTCGCCGCCTTCCCCGTCATGACGGGCGGCGTGGGCGTGCCGATCCTGCTGGGCGTGTACCACGGCGACCCCGCCGTGATGGCCGCGATCGGCATGCTCTCGGGCTACTGCGGCACGCTGCTGACCCCGATGGCCGCCAACTTCAACATCGTGCCCGCCGCGCTGCTGGAGCTTCCGGACAAGAATGCGGTGATCCGCGCACAGGTGCCGACGGCCCTCGCGCTGCTCACCTGCAACGTGTTCCTGATGTACTTCCTGATGTTCCGATAGTCCGAAGAAAGGCCGCCCGTGTCCGACGCCGCCCCCCACACTGTGCTGCTCACTGGCTTCGAGCCCTTCGAGCGCGATCCGGTCAACCCCTCGTGGGAGGTGGCGCGGGCGCTCGACGGCTGGCAGCATGGGGGCGCCACGGTGCGCTCCGTGCAGCTGCCCTGCGTGTTCGGCAAGGCCGCGCAGTCGCTCGACGCGGCGCTGGCGCAGTGGCGGCCCTCGCTGGTGATCTGCCTGGGCCTGGCCGGTGGCCGCGCCGAGGTGTCGCTGGAGCGCGTGGCCATCAACCTGGACGATGCGCGCATCGCCGACAACGCCGGGCAGCAGCCGGTGGACACCGCCGTGGTGCCAGGCGCCCCGGCGGCGTACTTTTCCACGCTGCCCATCAAGGCGATCGTGCGCGACCTGCGCGCCGAAGGGCTGCCGGCCGCGGTGTCCAACACCGCGGGCACCTTCGTGTGCAACCACATCTTCTACGCGCTGATGCACCGCCTGGCGCAGCAGGCCGCAGGCGCCGCCACGCTGCCGGGCACCGCGGCGCCTGCGCGCG
>NZ_BAAJYT010000218.1:0-5967 GCF_057541515.1 Acidovorax sp. KNOB132 | reverse complement strand
GCCTGCGCGTTCAGCTGCTTGAGCTGCGCCGCCAGCAGCCGCGCCTGGGGCTCCAGCGCGCGGGCCGCGGCGGTGGGGCGGGGTTCGCGGCCGGTGCGGTCGAACAGCGGCACGGCCAGCTCGGCTTCGAGGTGGGCGATGGTCATGCTCACGGCCGAGGGCACGCGCGACAGCGCCCGCGCCGCGGCCGAGAACGAGCCCTGGTCCAGCACGGCCAGAAACACCTGCACGCTGTCGGAAGAGAACGCCATGGGGCCGAAGTATCTATCAATAAAACTGAAACAAGCTGACTTTATGTATCAGCCTGGCACACATACAGTGGCCCCATGTCCACGCACACCGCCCCCGCTACCCACCGCCCCACCGGCCTGCAAGGCCTGCCGCGCCGCGTGCTCTACGTCACCCTGTACGAGCTGATCGCCATCGTGGCCGCCACCGCGGCGCTGGCGTGGCTCACGGGGCAGGGGCCGGGGCATTCCGGCGTGGTCGCCGTGGCGGCCTCGGCCATCGCGGTGGTGTGGAACCTCGTGTTCAACTGGGCGTTCGAGCGCTGGGAGGCGCGCCAGCCGGTGCGCGGGCGCAGCACGGCGCGCCGCATCGCCCATGCCATCGGGTTCGAGGGCGGCCTGGTCTTCACCCTGGTGCCGCTGTTCGCCTGGTGGTTCAAGGTCAGCCTGTGGCAGGCCTTCGTGATGGACCTGGGGCTGATCGCCTTCTTTCTTTGCTACACCTTCGTCTTCAACTGGGGCTTCGACCGCATCTTCGGCCTGCCGGCATCGGCCCAGGCGGGACCGTCCGGCGTTCAGGCCACCACGAAGGCCACCCCCCAGACCGTGATTCAGTGATTCAGTAAGGCAGCGCGAAGCCGTTGCGCCCGGCGTTGATGCGCGTGGCCGTGGGGATGCCGTTCACCTCCTGCGCGGTGAGCGACACGCTGGCGCCCGGCACCAGCAGGCTGCGGTCGCCGCCGCGGAAGGTCACCACCGGCGCGCCGGGCGGCACGATGACGGTCTTCTCGCCACCCTGGTAGGTGAGCTTCAGCGTGCGGCCCTTGGCGGCCCCGCCGGCGGCATCGGCCACGCCTGCCACGTCGGCCACGGTGGCGTTGGTCATGGTGCTCTGGGGCTGCAGGTCGAACGGGCGGTGGCCCTCGCCGGCCCCGCGCGCGGATTCGGGGAACACCGTGACGGCGATGGCGCGCTGGGTGCCGTCCGCCTGGGGCAGCGCGGCCGTGCCGATGAAGCTGCCCGGCTGGATGTCCGCCAGCGCGATCGGATAGACCTCCTGCACCACCAGCGTGGGCGAAAGCGCCAGCGTGACCGTCTGCCCGCCGCGTTCCTTGACGGTGAGCGAAGTGGGCGTGGCGGCTTCGATGGTGCCGCGCAGGCGCACGGTTTGGGCGGGTGCTGCGGCGGGGGATACCGCCGTGGGCGCTGCGGCCGGGGCCGTCTGGGCCGTGGCCGCGCCGGCGCCCAGGATCAGGGTGGCCGCCACGAAGAGCGGGGACAGGCGTGCGGGGGCGGGAAGGGGCTTCATGGCGTGGCGCGGCGGCGTGCAGTGAAAGAGGCTGCCCATGATGCCCGAAGCGCCCGGGCCAGGCGTTGCGGGGCGTTTCAGTGCGCCGCGCCGGCGCCGAAGCGAAAGCTCGATGCCGTCACGCCGCCGTACACGCCTTCCTCGTGGTACACGCAGTCGGCCCGTTCGGCCTCGGCCGCGCCGGCCGCGACCATGAGCGGAATCAGGTGGTCCTCGCGCGGGTGGGCGATGCGGGCCGCTGGCGCGCTCTCCCAGCCCATCAGCCGCGCGGGCCGGTCGTCCGGATCCGTGTGCACCAACGCGTCCTGCAGCCATTGGTCGAACGCCACCGAAGGCGCCCGGCCGGCCTCGCCGAAGCGGCGCAGGTTGTGGTAGCTCAGCCCGCTGCCGACGATCAGCACGCCTTCATGGCGCAGCGGCGCCAGTGCGCGGCCGAGGGCCAGGTGCTGGGCCGGGTCCAGATCGCGCTGCAGCGACACCTGGATCACCGGCACGTCGGCGGCCGGATACATCACCTGCAGCGGCGCGAAGGTGCCGTGGTCGAAGCCCCGCTCCGCATCGAGCCGGCTGGGCAGGCCCGCGGCTCCGATGAGGGCCGCGATCCGCTGCGCCAGGGCGGGCGCGCCCGGCGCCGGGTAGCGCACCTCGTAGGTGTGGGGCGGAAAGCCGTAGTAGTCGTACACCATCGGCGGCCGGGGGCTTGCCATCACGGCGAAGGCCTCGTCCTCCCAGTGGCCGGACACCACCAGCACGGCCTGCGGGCGGGTGGCGATCTGGCGCGGGATGTCCTGCAGCGATTGCTCGAGCGCGCGCATGGTGCGGCGCATCTCGGGCACGTACGGCCAGGGGCCGCCGCCGTGCGACAGGAAATAGGTGGGCAGGGGGGAGGAGGGCGGGTGCATGGCGGTGGTCCGTGGGGGTGGGTGGGGCGGTCGAGGGCGAAAGGCGCCAGCGAGGGTGTCAGGCGCCGCGCGGGCGGATCGGCGCGCGCCGGGCGCGGCCCCACAGCACGAAGGTGCACAGCGCCAGCAGCACGAGGTTGAGCGGCACCACCATCGCCTCGCCCCGGCTCAGGTGAAAGGCGATGGCGAGCCCCTGCAGCACCACGCAGCACAGGGCCGCCAGCACGGTGAGCCGGGGCAGGATGCGTGTCAGCGCGGGCAGCAGGATGCCCAGGCCGCCCGCGATGTCGATCAGCCCGATGGCCCGCACGAAGGCGACGGGGTACTGCCCCGTCCACGGCATCATCGCGCTCAGTTCGGGAATGGGCGTGGTCAGCTTCACGACGCCCGAGGCGCAGAACACCGCGGCGACCAGCACCTGGGCGATCCAGAGGCCGATGCGCAGCGCCCGGCCCGCGGACGGGGTGGAGGCGGTGGGCGAATACGGGGTGGCGGGCATGGCGGTTCTCCAAAGGGGCCACAGCGCGTGGCGATGAAAAGGAATGGGACTGGACGCAATTTAAGATTTCCCCCAAAGGAAATCGATGGCGTTAGAGTGATGGCATCCTTTCCTTTTTTGGCAACCATGAACCCTGCAGACCTGGAACTGACGGGCCTGCGCGTGTTCCAGGCGATCGTCGAAGCCGGCAGCTTCAGTGCCGCCGCGGACCGCCTGGGCATGGCGCCGCCCATGGTGAGCAAGCACATCGCCCGGCTCGAACGCACGCTGGGCGCGCGCCTGCTGCACCGCACGAGCCGCAGCATGAGCCTGACGGAGGCCGGCACGGCCTTCTACGAGCAGGGCCGGCAGGCGCTGGAACTGCTCGACGCCGCCGCGGCCTCGGTGGGCCACGGGCAGAACCGGCCGCGGGGCGAGTTGCGCATCAGCGCCCCCGTGTGGTGTGCGACGCCGCGCTTTGCCCGGCTGCTGGCCGACTATCGCCGGGCATGCCCCGAGGTGCGGCTGGACCTGCACCTGGACAACCGCATGGTGGACCTCGTCTCGGAGGGGTTCGACGTGGCGCTGCGCATGACCGCCGAGCCCGCGCCCCAGCTGATCGCGCGGCCCCTGTGCCAGATGGCGTTCCATCTGGTCGCGGCGCCCGGCTTCCAGCCCGGCCCCGACGGGGGCGTTGATTCGGGCGGTGCGCCCCGGCCGATCCCGATGGTCATGCCCAACTACGTGCAGCTCGAGCGCCTCAAGAATGCCCTGCAGGAAGGCATGCACCGGCACATCGACGCCGTGATGAAGTCCAGCGACAGCACCTTGAGCTACCACGCCGTGGTGGCCGGCATGGGCGCGGCCTTCCTGCCCGCATGGCTGGTGGACGACGACCTCGCCAGCGGGCGGCTGGTGCAGTTGCCGGGCGATGCGGAGTTCGTGGGCACGCTGTATGCCGTCTATGCCAGCCGGCGACAGATGCCGCTCAAGCTGCGCAGCTTCATCGACTTTCTGGCCGAGCGCCTGGGTGGGGCGCCATTGCCGTCCTGACGCTCGCGCACCGATGACAATGCGCACAGCCGCCGCCGGAGATCCCACCACCCAAGGCAGCCCATTCCAACGCCATGCGATCACCTGGAGAGCGCGATGATAGAAACGAGGACCCTCCCGTCGCAAGGATCGCTGCTGTCGGTGCAGGCCATGGGGCAAGGCCTGCCCGTCGTGTTCCTCCACGCTGCGGTGTGCGACAGGCGCATGTGGGCGGCCCAGATGGGCGCACTGGCCGGCACCTGCCGGGTGATGGCCTATGACCGCCCCGGATTCGGTGACTCGCCCCTGCGCACGGCCGATTCGTCATCGATGGCGGATGGGCTGGCCGTTCTGGAGGGCCTGGGCGTGACGGAACCGGCGGTCGTTGTGGCCTGCTCCCAGGGTGGCCGCATCGCGCTGGAGATGGCGTTGGCGCATCCGTCCAGGGTGCGGGGTCTCTTTCTGATCGCCCCCTCGCTCAGCGGCGCCCCGGCGCCGGCGTATCCCCCCGAGATCGAAAGCCTGCTGCGAGCGCAGCAACTCGCGGAGCAGGCGCAGGACTGGGAGGCACTGAACCACATCAAGGCACGCCTCTGGCTGGACGGCCCCCTGTCGCCCGAACTCCGGGTGGGGGGCGACGCGCGAAAGCTGTTCCTGGCGATGAATGCGATCGCCATCGCGAACGGGCTCCGGGGCGGGGAGACAGACAACGTGCCGGTGTACGGCCGGCTCTCGGAGATCCGGTTGCCTGCCCAAGTGGTCTGGGGTGACCTGGATTTTCCCCACGTTCAGCAGCGCGCCCAGAGGGCCGCAGACCAGATGCCGAATGCGGAGGGGATCGCGTTGCACGGCGTGGCGCATCTGCCGTCCCTGGAGCGCCCCAATGCCGTCACGGACTTGCTGAGGCAGTTTTTGGGCGAGATATGAAGCCGGCGTGACGCGACGCGTGATTTTGGGCAGTGGAGCGAACGCTATTCGCTTCCTTTGATGATGGCTCCCACCCACTTCGGTCCTTGAAATCCATGGTCCACAAAGCCCCATCTGCTTCCCAGTTCGGTTCGAAGCTTCAGTAGTTCGGGATTCTCCAAATTTTCAGCGGTAACGCGCCAAAAGCCTGCCTCGGCCGCAGGTATGCGCGAGGCAAGCAGAAGGGCCTCACGGCCTGAAAGCGTCACGAGCTCAAGCCGGTTGATGCGGCGAGCACCCGCTGTCAGGTAGGAACGAATGGCGCCAAAGTCATCGAGCGCGTACGTCGACTTTGTTGATTTTCCAGACCAACCCCGCCTGTGAATGACCAGTGTTCTGTTGGTGGTGATCTCAACCTCCTCTTGGGCCGCAAGCCAGCTTCTCCACGACAGCAAGGCCGAGACCGCGAAAACAACCACGCCACAGCCTGCAGTGGCAGGTCCCCATTCATTTCGCAGAACAACAATGGCATAGAAGAACGCCATGGTCAGAACTGCAAACAAGGTGATCGGTCTTTGGCCGTCACGCCAGCGAGGAAAGCGCAGTCTCATTCAGTATCTCGTTCGATCAGCCATGTTTTGACGGCACCCAGGTTTCGGATTCACCGCAAGAAAGTTTTGCGAAGCAGGGCTCCGTTGCGCCGTACAAACTATAGCTTTCGTGCCGGCAGAACGCTTGCGCTCATCATGCTGGAGAACGGTCCCGATGACGCGCTGACCGGTCAACAAGGAACTGGCCTCGGCCACGCAGGGGGCGGAGGCGCGCGATGTCGAAGGGCGCCGTGGCCCGAACCTAGTCCTGCAGCAGCTGCCCCGCCAGCGCCGCCGCGGCGGTGCGCGTTTCCACGCCGAGCTTTTCAAAGATGTGCTCCAGGTGCTTGTTCACCGTGCGCGGGCTCATGCCCAAAATATCAGCGATGTCGCGGTTGGTCTTGCCCTTGGCGAGCCACGACAGCACCTCGGTCTCTCGCGGGGTCAGCGCCACGGGCGGCAACCGCGGCGCGGCGGCGCCTGCGGCCGGGCCCTGGCTGAGCAGCAGCATCGACTCGGCCAG
>NZ_BAAJYT010000217.1:0-5974 GCF_057541515.1 Acidovorax sp. KNOB132 | reverse complement strand
ACTAGGGCATATCGCTATATTTTTAATAGCACCCCTGCATGTCCGTATCATCGCTGCCGCCACGGCCATTACGGCGGCGTGTAGCGCCGGTCCACCGATGCCAGGCAATCCAGGATTTCCCGCGCCGCCTCGTCAATGCGCGGGCCCGGCCGCACCATCACGTCGAAGTGCGATTCGGCGATGCGGCAGAACCGACCGCGCTGCACCGCCTCCATGGTGCCCCAGCCCGGGCGCGCGGCGATGGGTGGCGTACCGCGGCCTTCGTTGGTGATGAGCAGGTCGGGCTCGGCCCGCACCGCATATTCCGGGCCCAGCTTGGGAAACGCGCCCAGGCTGCCCGGCACCACGTTGCGCAGGCCCAGGCGGGCCAGCGTTTCGCCGATGAACGAGGCCTCGCTCGCTGCCGCCGAGCCGCCGTGCAGTTCGAAGTACACGCGCCGGCCTTGCCACGCGGCCGGCACCCGGGCGCGGGCTTCGTCCAGCCGCACGTCGGTGCGGTGCCACAGCGCTTCGCCCGCCCCCGGCTTGCCGATGGCCTGTGCCACCGCCTCCATGTTGCGCCGCATGTCCGCATGCGTTTTGGCGTCCAGCGCCAGTACCTTGATGCCCAGGCCCTCCAGCCGCTCGACCACACGGTTGCGCGGGCGCACCAGCACCAGATCGGGCCGCAGCGCGATGATGCGCTCCACGTGCGCGTCCGCCAGGCTGCCCACCTGCGGGAGCTGGCGCACCGACTCGGGCCAGTTGGAGTGCCGGTCCACGCCGACGAGGCGATCGCAGGCGCCCAGGGCGCAAAGCGTCTCGGTGAGCGAGGGCTGCAGCGACACGATGCGAGCGGCCGGCCGTGGCAGCTCCACGGTCTGCTGCCGGTCGTCGGCGATGCGGATGCCTGCGTGCGCGGCGCCCGCCATCCACCAGGCCAGCAGGCACCACCACACAGCGGACGATCGAAAGGGGTGGGAAGGGCGCAAGGCGGTAGGCAAGGGGTGGGGCGGCATCGTGGGCGAGCGCGGTATTGTGCCGGTCCGCGGCCCTGGCCCGTGCCTTGGCAGAGCGCGCGAGGCCCAAAAAAGGCATGGCGCGCTGCGCGCTGCACGCCATGCCGCTCGACAGATCAGTGCTTGTGGTCGCCGTGGGCCGCCGGTGCCTGGCTGGCGCTCACCGCCCGCGCCTGGGCCTTCACCTCCAGGGACTCGCGCTTGCCGTCCTGGCCTTCGAAGACCAGCGTGAGCGGCACCGTGTCGCCTTCCTTCACGGGCTTGGTCAGGTCCATCAGCATGACGTGGTAGCCGCCGGGCTTGAGGTCCACGGCCTTGCCCGCGGGCAGGTCGATCGCGGGCACCTCGCGCATCTTCATCACGTCGCCTTCCATCTTCATCTCGTGGATTTCCGCCAGTGGAGCTGCGGGCGAGCTGACCGATACCAGGCGCGTGCTCTTCGCGGCATTGAGCCGCATGAAGGCGCCGGTGGCCTTCTGGTTCGGCACCGAGGCGCGCACCCAGGCGTCCTGCACGGTGACTTGGGCATGGGCGGCCGTGGCCGTCAAAAGGGCCATGGCGATGGCGAAAGCGGAAAAGGGGGTCTTGGGCATGAAAGCTCCTTGAATGCGGAAAACGGATCAACGGCCTGCGCGGGGCTGCGCGGAAAACCCATGCCCGCAGCGGTCCGTAAACGGGGGGCAGGTGGACGGCCGGTCAGCGCGCTGGGGACCGGCCCCGGTGTTCATGCCGCCAGCGGCGGTGCCCGAGGAGGGAAGGGCGCACCGGCCAGCGTGGCCGGCGGAGCGCGGTAGAGCGGGGTGGGAACGTGCGTCGGCAGTGCCTGGGCATGCGCGCCCGCCTGGGTCGAGGGCGGCGGCAGGACCGTCGGCAGGCACAGCGGACACTCCAGGCCATGGTGCGCAGGCACGGCGGCATCTTCGCCCGCGCCGGCCACCACCCACCGCGGCTCGCCACCCGCCGAGCACACCCATTCGATGCGCGGCGGGTGCACCAGCGGCGCGGCCACCGCCACGCCGAGCGACGCCACGAACCACGCCAGGATCAGGCGGGCGAGAAAGCGGACGTGGCGCAGGGCAGGCATGTGCGCTGCATTATCGCCGCGTGCTTTCCCGGCCTTCACCGCGCCGGGTCCAGGGGCTGGTGCGCCCCCGAAGCGCGCACTCCGTCGATCGCAAGGCCGTCCCCGACGGGCCTCTTGCATTCGGACGGCGCGTTTTCCGACGCGATCGCTCGGTCTGCGCACGCAGCCTTGGGCGTCTTCGTCGGCCGGCCCGCCCTTCAGCGGGCGCGCCGTGCCACGGTCCGCCATTCCCTCAGGAGCCTTTCATGCCCACCTCTCACTCCTCCAAAGCCAAGACCCGCGACGGCACACCCGGTGCCACCAAAGCCCGGGGCAACGCCGGCACGGCGGAGAGCCCGGACACCGAAGCGGTCGCGCGCAAGCAGGTGCGAATCCAGCGCGAGCAGGACGCGAAGGACCAGGCCAAACCCTCTCGATCCGCCGCCCCAGCCAAGAAGGGCGCTGCGGCCAAGACCGCCGCCCCCGGCGCCGGCCGTGCAGCCCCCGTGCCGCCCATGCCGCAGCAGCACCTGGAAAAGCCGGGGCGTGAGGCCGACATGGAACTGGCGCCGCAGTTCGAGGCGCCCCAATACCGGGGCAGCGGCAAGCTCGATGGTTTCTCCGCCATCGTCACGGGCGGCGATTCCGGCATCGGCCGGGCGGTGGCCGTCCTCTTCGCCCGCGAAGGCGCCGACGTGGCCATCGTCTATCTCAACGAACACGAAGATGCCGAGGCCACGCGCCAGCATGTCGAGCAGGAAGGGCGCCGCTGCATCCTGATTCCGGGCGATGTGAAGAGCGCGGCCTTTTGCCAGCGGGCCGTGCGCAAGACGGTGTCGGCGTTCGGAAAGCTGGACGTGCTGGTCAACAACGCGGCCTTTCAGGAGCATGCCGAATCCCTGGCGGAACTGACCGAAGAGCGCTTCGACGAAACCTTCAAGACCAACGTCTACGGTTACTTCCACATGGCCCAGGCGGCGCTGCCGCACCTTCAGCGCGGGGCCGCGATCATCAACACCGGCTCGGTCACCGGGCTGCGCGGCAGCAAGGAATTGCTGGACTACTCCGCCACCAAAGGCGCGATCCATGCGTTCACCAAAGCGCTGGCCAGCAACCTGGCCGAGCAAGGCATCCGCGTCAACGCCGTGGCGCCCGGCCCCGTGTGGACACCGCTGAATCCGGCGGACCGCAGCGAAGAGGGCATCGCCGAATTCGGCAGCAAGACCCAACTGGGCCGGCCCGCGCAGCCGGAAGAGATTTCGCCGGCCTACGTGTTCCTCGCCTCGCCTGTGTGCTCCAGCTATATCACCGGCATCGTGCTGCCGATCACCGGCACGGCGGGCGACGGGGGCTGATGCCTTCCCGGGGGGGGCTGCACGCTGCTAGGCTGCGGGACGCGCCCTGCGTGTGCGGCACCGCCCGGGTGCGCCAAGCGGCGCAATGGCCTCAGACGGTGATATCGCCGCCGTCTTCGCCATCCCAGTAGTGGATGCGGCAGGCTTTCACCCGGATCATGACGAGCCCCTGGGTGTCGATGCCATCCTTGAACCAGTGGTCCAGGTCGGGCGTCCAGTGCTCGGCGAACGCGGCGCGGTCGCGCACCAGCTCGGCGTTCCCCTGCACGGCCACCAGGAAGGCCTTGGCGCCCTGGAAGGCGAGCGATACCTGGGGCGCACGTTCGATGTCGGCCACCATGCGGGATTGCTCCCAGGTGAAATAGCACGACGTGCCGTCGTAATCGACCTCGCGGTTGTTGCTCATCGGCCGGCCGGCAATGGTGCCGCCGTCGGTGTGGGTGGACAGCATGGCGATGTCGATGTCGCGCATCTTCTCGGCCAGATCGGCCAGGGTCTTTTGGGTCATGGAGGGCGATCGGCGGGGTTCAGCGGTCAGCGCCGAGCTGTTCCACGCGGTCATCGTTGGTGATGCTGCGTGAACCCTTGAGATGCATCTCCACATCGGCCGCCTTGTCGCCGACGGCTTGCACGGCCTCTTTCAGTTGCAGCTCGCTCACTGCGAGCTTGTCGGCCCACTGGGTGACGAGGGCGGCGTCGTTGACGTCGATGCGATCGGGTTGCACACCTGCGGCTTGGTTCATGTCGGTCTCCTGAAGAAAAGAAGGGGAAGACATGAACCTAAGGCGCACGCAGCGGCGGCGGCTGTAGGCAGAACGCGCCCACTGCCGGAGGGATTGCCCGACAGGACGCCGTGGCGTGCATGGAATGCAGAGGTGCTGGGTGCTTCCCACGAAGCGGCGGAAATGCAAAAAGCCGGCGCTATGTTTGATAGCGTCGGCTTTTTTTGCCTTGCGGCTTGTATAAGTGGTGGGTCCTGAGTGACTCGAACACTCGACCTACGGATTAAGAGTCCGCTGCTCTACCAACTGAGCTAAGAACCCACTTTTTGAAAAGTTGTCTGCATCGCTGCAGAGCCTCGAATTATGCACCAAGATTTGAGGCGTCTGCAAGTCCCGCAGAAAAAAATTGCCGTCATCACGTGCTGATCGCCGGCCGTCTGGCGGTCTTTCACATCAGCAGATGCTCGCCCGCGTTGTCGCCACCCAGGATCACGTAGTTCACCTTGCGGATGTCCATGAGCTTGCGGCCGCCGGAGTAGCTGATCGAGCTTTGCACGTCCTGCTCCATCTCCACCAGCGTGCTGGCCAGCGTGCCCTTGATGGGCTCGAGGATGCGCTTGCCCTCCACGTGCTTGTACTCGCCCTTGTTGAAGTCGCTGGCCGAGCCGTAGTACTCCTTGAACAGCGCGCCGTCCACTTCCACCGTCTGGCCCGGGGACTCTTCGTGGCCGGCGAACAGCGAGCCGATCATGACCATGGTCGCGCCGAAGCGGATGCTCTTGGCGATGTCGCCATGGTCGCGGATGCCGCCGTCCGCGATGATGGGCCGGGTGGCCACACGCGCGCACCATTTGAGCGCCGACAGCTGCCAGCCCCCGGTACCGAACCCGGTCTTGAGCTTGGTGATGCACACCTTGCCCGGGCCGATGCCCACCTTGGTCGCATCGGCGCCCCAGTTTTCCAGGTCGATGATGGCCTCGGGCGTGCCGACGTTGCCGGCGATGACGAACGCGCCGGGCAGCTTGTCCTTGAGGTAGCCGATCATGTTCTTGACCGTGTCGGCGTGGCCGTGGGCGATGTCGATGGTGACGTACTCGGGGACGAGGCCGGCGGCGGCCAGTTGATCCACGGTGTCGTAGTCGGGCTGCTTCACGCCCAGCGAGATGGACGCGAAGCACCCCGCCGCTTGCATGTCGCGCACGAACTGCACGTTGTCCAGATCGAAGCGGTGCATGACGTAGAAATAGCCGTTTTGCGCCATCCAGCGGCAGATTTTCTCGTCCACCACCGTTTTCATGTTGGCCGGCACCACGGGCAGGCGGAAGCTGCGCTGGCCCAGCGTCACGCTGGCATCGCACTCGGAGCGGCTTTCCACGCGGCATTTGCGCGGCAGCAGCAGGACGTTGTCGTAGTCGAAGATTTCCATCAGATTTCCAAGCTCCATTGAAGGACGCGGCGGAAGGATTTCCGCCACGGTGGGCGCTTGGCTTGCTGACCGGCTCTGCGGGTGCCGCCGCAATGGACGGCACCGGACCCTGCTGTGCGCAGGCACAAAAAAACCGGGCGTCAAGAAACTTGGGCCCGGTGACTGATTCTACCCGCCGCTCAAGACCCTGCTGCGCAGCGGGACTGCGCCGCGGCCACGATGCGGCCCTGCGCATCCTGCAGCCAGCCGGCGACGAACAGACGCTCGGCATCGGTGCCTTCCGGGGTGCGCATGGAGCGGTTGTCGATCCAGGCGGATTGCTCCTTTTTCGATAGCGGTATGCCGGCGTTCCAATTGCCCTGGAGGGCATTTCGAACCACATACCGTTCGACCGGCGTCCCTGCGGTGCC
>NZ_BAAJYT010000216.1:0-5979 GCF_057541515.1 Acidovorax sp. KNOB132 | reverse complement strand
GCAGTACATCACGCAGGATCCGATTGGCCTAAATGGGGGTAGAAATTTATATCTCTATACAAATCAACCCATTACCATGATTGACCCGCTAGGATTAGAGGCCAATATTGTGGGTCATCCAGCTGCCGGTCCAGTGGGGAAGTTGACCAATCCGAATTCGCATCATCTTGCCATTGAACTTAAACCAGATGACGCGAATTGTGATCTTGCTGGTGTAAAGACTCTTGGAGGCCAACCTTCTGGAAACTTTGCGAATGGCTATCTTGTATCGCGTTCCAACTATCCTGGAGATTCAAAGGGCATAGATGTAAGGCAGGCCATTCAGAAGCCGGAAGGAATGACGGATTGTGAGTTTCTCAAGAAGCTGAAGAAGGCATCGGAAGAATACTGTAATTGCCTTCCGTATTCCAAGCCTAACGTCTCTCTAATTCCTGGGACGCAGGATGGGCAAATGGATCCCGGTACATACAATAGCAACTCGTATGTGTCTGGTGTCATACAGAGAGCTGGAGCAGTTCCTCCAACGCTGAACACTGGGGGCAACTGGCAGGCACCTGGATATGGTAATCCTTTGCCTATCAGCAATATTGTTGCTCCTGTTGGAACAGTCGAGGTCAAATGATGAGAGAACGATTTTTGGATACGGCGATAGGATCGTTGAAGTTGCTGTTTTATCTTTGCGCCATTATTTTCTTGTCGGTGTTTTCAATGTATTTCATTGATTACAATACGAGTTGGCTTGAGGCTTTGCCAAAGAGGGAGTATTTGGTTCTGGCAGTCGCGACGCCTTTTTGGCTTGTTTGCAATAACGAGGTTTAAGCTTTCGTCAATCTTTGTGGCTGCTGTTTTCTTGGTTCCAAGTTTTTATGTGATATATTTTATTGTGGCCTGTTCGATTTTTAAAGATTGTATTTAAAATCGCCGCTTAAACGCCCCTGGCTTATCATCCTGTTTTCCACTCTTTTGCGAAAGACGTTTAGGCAAAACCGCACCTCGCGGGCTGTTCTGGGCCGCAGATTATCTGGCCCTCGATTTGAGGCTGGTAGGTGTCGGTTGTAGCCGGGGCGAATTTCCCGGGGCATGCGGCGGCGGCCAAAGCCGCGTTGCCACGGTGCTATACCGCCACAGGCCGCGTGCGGTAGAACTGCATCGGCACCGCCTGCATGTCGCGCGCGTGCTGGTTGAGCACCGACTTCTTCATCTTGCCCACCACGTGCATCTCGCACGGCTTGCAGTCAAAGCGCAGGGTGAGCTTTTCCTTGCCGTTGATGAGCTGCAGCGGCTCGGCCTTGATGGTGCCCTTCACGCCGATCACGCCCTTGGCCTGCTTGGGGCACAGGCTCATGGAAAAGCGCACGCAGTGCTTGGTGATCATCAGGCTGACTTCGCCTTCTTCTTCCTTCGACTCGTAGGCCGCGTCGATCACCTTCACGCCGTGCTTCACGTAGAAGTCGTGCGCCTTCTGGTTGAACACGTTGGCCAGATAGGTGAGCGTGTCCTCGGGGAAGGGCGCGGGGGGGCTGGACGGGCTCGGCGCGGGGCAGGCGCACCAGGCCGGCGGCGCGCGCGGATTCGAGCGCGGCCACCGCGTCGCGGCGCAGCGGGTTCAATGCCGAGGCCGGCACGAACCAGGGCTGCGACAGGCTCAGGGCGATGTCGTGCACGGAGAACACCGTGGCGCCGAAGCGGCCGAGTTGCTCGCGCAGCGTGGCCTCGGCTTGGGGTCCGTCGGTGGCGCGCTGGTGCGGGTGCACGATCGCCGCGCTGCCGACGAAGCCGTCCTCGTCGGTCAGCGTGAGGTCGAAGCCGTCGGGCGTTTCGGACAGCTGCGCCCACAGGCCGATGCGCCGGTCGCTTGACTTCTTGTCGAGGGTGCGCACCCAGTCCATATCGCGGTTGCGGTTGATCTCCAGCCCCTTTCGCAGGTCCTTGAAGCCGGCGATGGGGTCCTTGGGGAACACGCGCCACAGGCCTTTCCGGGCGTTGACGGCCTCGGCGCGGTTGATCTGCAGGCCCACCAGTTCCTTTTGCAGGTCGTAGTAGCACAGGCCGTCGCCGTTGTGCAGCACGGTGTCCGGGCTGGACAGTTCGAGTTCGGCAAAATTCTCGCCCACCTTGGTGACCCACCCGATGGGGCGGCCCGGCGTCTTGGGCGTGTCAAACGCGCCGATGTCGTCCTGGCGTCCGTTGACGAAGTAGTCGGTGAACTCGCGGTTGAAGTTCTGGTCGGGGTCGGGCGTGAAGGTGAACGTGGTGCGCCCGGACGACGAGCGCGCCAGCGGCTCGGCCGAGAACTCGCGCTCTTCGATGATCTCGTCGAGCAGCTTGCGGTAGTGCGCCGTGATGTTCTTCACGTAGCCCATGTCCTTGTAGCGGCCCTCGATCTTGAAGCTGCGCACGCCCGCATCGATGAGCGCCCGCAGGTTGTCGCTCTGGTTGTTGTCCTTCATCGACAGCACGTGCTTTTCGTGGGCGATGATGCGTCCGCTGCCGTCCAGCACCTCGTACGGCAGGCGGCAGGCCTGGTTGCAGTCGCCCCGGTTGGCGCTGCGGCCGGTGTGCGCATGGGTGATGTAGCACTGGCCGGAATAGGCCACGCACAGCGCGCCGTGCACGAAGAATTCGATGGTGGTGCGCGCCGGGTCGGTGGCGGCGCGCACGGCGGCGATCTCCTGCAGGTCCAGCTCGCGCGCGATCACGATCTGCGACAGGCCCGCGTCCTGCAGGAAGCGCGCCTTCTCGGGCGTGCGGATGTCGGTCTGGGTGCTGGCGTGCAGCTGGATGGGCGGCAGGTCCAGTTCGAGCAGGCCCATGTCCTGGATGATGAGCGCGTCGGCCCCGGCGTTGTATACCTGCCAGGCCATCTGCCGTGCGCCTTCCAGCTCGTCTCCCGCAAGATGGTGTTCAGCGTGACGAAGATGCGGCTGTGGAAGCGGTGCGCATGGCGCACCAGGCGCTCCAGGTCGCGCAGATCGTTGCCCGCGCCGGCCCGGGCGCCGAAGGCCGGGCCGCCGATGTAGACGGCGTCGGCGCCATGGTTGACGGCCTCGATGCCGATGTCGGCGTCGCGCGCCGGGGAAAGCAGTTCGATCTGGTGGGGCAGCAGGGACATGGGGCGCGATTATCCCAGCGGGCGCTGCCGGTGCCTACCCGGGCCGGCATTAGCGGCGCGAATGCCCCGCAATCTGCACTGAATTGGTGCGATTTATCCCGGAACCGGTGCGTGGCGCGGCTAGCATACGCACGCTTGGCCGCCGGCCCCGGCGGCTTTCCAACGACAAGGATGGAGACTTTGAGAGTGCTGAACGCTTCCCGACTGAGTTTTTCCCTGCGGTCCACCGCGCTGGCCTGCGCGGCCCTGGTGGCCTGCGGCGCCGCCATGGCCCAGGACGTGCAGACCGTCAAGATCGGCCACGCCGGCCCCCTGTCGGGCGGCATCGCCCACATCGGCAAGGACACCGAGAACGGCGTGCGCCTGGCGCTGGACGACCTGAACACGCAGAACCTGGTGATCGGCGGCAAGAAGGTCCGCTTCGAGCTGGCCGCCGAAGACGACGCCGGCGACCCGCGCCAGGCCACGGGCGTGGCGCAGAAGCTGTGCGACCTGAAGGTGGCGGGCGTGGTCGGCCACCTGCAGTCGGGCACGTCGATTCCCGCCTCGTCCATCTACGACAAGTGCGGCCTGCCCCACATCACGGCCGCGGCCACCAACCCCGACCTCACCAAGCCCGGCTACAAGACGACCTTCCGCCTGATCGCCAACGACAGCGCGCTGGGCGCGGCGCTGGCCCTCTACGCGGCGGACCACCTCAAGCTCAAGACCGTGGCGATCATCGACGACCGCACGGCCTACGGCCAGGGCGTGGCGGCGGTGTTCAAGGCCACGGCGCTGCAAAAGGGCCTGACGGTGGTGTCCGAAGAGTTCACGAACGACAAGGCCACGGATTTCATGGCCATCCTCACCGCCATCAAGTCCAAGAAGCCCGACGGCATCTTCTACGGCGGCCTCGATGCCCAGGCTGGCCCCATGCTGCGCCAGATGGAGCAGCTGGGCCTGGGCTCGGTGAAGTATTTCGGCGGCGACGCACTGTGCACCGAGAAGCTGCCCGATCTGTCGTCCAAGGCGGCCGTGCTCAAGAACGTGACTTGCGCCACGGGCGGGGCCTCGGTCACCAAGATGCAGGGTGGCGCCGAATGGAAGAAGCGCTACGACGCCAAGTTCCCCGGCCAGTTCCAGATCTACAGCCCGTACGCCTACGACGCGGCCATGGTGCTGGTGGACGCGATGAAGCGTGCCGACTCGGTGGACCCCAAGGTCTACGCGCCATTCCTGTCCAAGACCCAGTACAAGGGCGTGACGGCGAACATCGCGTTCACGCCCAAGGGCGAGCTGACGGCGCCGGCCGTGACGCTGTACCACTACCCGGCGAATGCCCGGGTGGCGCTGAACTGATCCTGCACCCCGAGCGCGCCCGCCAGCGCGCTGTTCTTCGTTACAGTGGCGGCTCTGTCCGGCGGCGCCGCCGATGCCACTCCCCGTGCGATTTCGATCCCGTGACCCCGTGAATGGGCCGCAGGGTGAGTCGGCGCGTGGCAGGGCATCGGGCCGCCGCCGGTCGCGCAACACACGGAGAACTGACCATGCGCATGGGATTCGGACTCGTGGGCCTGCTCGTGGCCCTGGCGATCGTCGCCGTCCTCGTGAAAAAGCAGATGGGCGCCACGCGCGCCTCCGTGCCCGTCATCGCGGTGCCGGGCGCCCAGCCGCCGGCCAGCGGGGCCTCGGCCGCCACCGTGCGCGAGCAGAGCCAGCAGGTGCAGCAACAGGTCAAGCAGCAGATGGAAGCGCTCATGCAGCAGGCCCGCCCCATGCCGGAAGACGAATCCAAGTGAAATCGGGCCCATGCCGGCGTTTTCCATGTCCTGATAGCTATAAAAATAATAGCAAATGATGGATTCGGCCGATGAAGAAGATGCGCGCTGGATGCGCCACGCCCTGGCCGAGGCGCGTGCTGCGGCCGAGGCGGGCGAAGTGCCAGTGGGCGCGGTGGTGGTGCGCAACGGCGAAGTCATCGCCACGGGCCGCAACGCCCCCATCGCCGGCCACGATCCCACCGCGCACGCCGAGATCGCCGCGTTGCGGGCGGCGGCGGCGCGCCTGGGCAACTACCGGCTGGATGGCTGCACCCTCTACGTCACGTTGGAGCCTTGCGCCATGTGCAGCGGCGCCATGCTGCACGCCCGCCTGCCGCGCGTGGTGTACGGGGCGCAGGACGCCAAGACCGGCGCGGCCGGCTCGGTCGTCGATCTGTTCGCCGAGCCGCGGCTGAACCACCACACCCAGGTGCGGCGCGGCGTGCTGGCCCCGGAGTGCGGCGAGTTGCTCAGCGGTTTTTTCCGCGAGCGGCGCAGCCAGCAGCGTGCCCGGGCGCTGTCGGCCCACCCGCTGCGCGATGACGCGTTGCGCACGCCGGACGCCGCCTTCGCGGGCCTGCCCGATTACCCCTGGGCACCGCACTACCTGAGCGACCTGCCTGCGCTCGCCGGCCTGCGCCTGCACTACCTGGACGAGGGCCCGCGCGATGCCGCCCGCACCTGGCTGTGCCTGCACGGCCTGCCCACCTGGAGCTACCTGTACCGCCACATGCTGCCGGTGTTCACCGCTGCGGGCGACCGGGTGGTGGTGCCCGATCTCATCGGCTTCGGCCGCAGCGACAAGCCCAAAAAAAGAGGCCGCCCACGGCTTCGAATGGCACCGGCAGGTGCTGATCGAATGGATCGAACGGCTGGACCTGCGCCACGCCGTGCTGGTGGTGCAGGGCTGGGGCGGGGCGCTGGGCCTGACGCTGCCCATGGCCCTGCCCGGGCGGTTCGACGGCGTGCTGGCCATGAACACCTGGCTCGCCGGCGCCGATGCGCCGGTTCCCCATCGCCTGCAGGCGTGGCAGGCGGAATGCGCCCGGGGCCGGCCGCAGCGCG
>NZ_BAAJYT010000215.1:0-6017 GCF_057541515.1 Acidovorax sp. KNOB132 | reverse complement strand
CGGCGCGAGGGAAAAAGCCCGCGTAGCGCGCCGCCGCCGGGGCCAGGCCGCCCACCTGCTGCGCAAAACCCGCCCGCGTGCGGAACAGGAACACCCACAGCGCCGCGGCGCCCGCCAGCGCCAGCAGCAGGCCGATGGACACGCGCGAGCCCTGCATGAGCCGCGGGATCTGCGTCACGCGCTCGAAGGTCTTGGTCTGCGGGAAGTTGTAGCCCATGGGGTCCTTCCACGGCCCGTAGACCAGGTAGCCCAGCACCAGCGTGGCCACGTAGACCAGCATCAGGCTCACGAGGATCTCGTTGGCGTTGAACCGGTCGCGCAGCAGCGCCGTGATGCCGGCCCAGGCCATGCCGCCCAGCACGCCGGCCAGCAGGATAGCGGGCACGATCCACGGGCCCGTGGTCTGGTCGGCCAGCAGCGCGATGCCGCCGGCCGCGACGGCGCCGATCACGAACTGTCCCTCGGCGCCGATGTTCCACACGTTGGAGCGAAAGCACACCGCCAGGCCCAGCGCGATCAGCAGCAGCGGCGTGGCCTTGACCATCAGCTCGCCGATGGCGTACTGGTTCTTGACGGGCTCCCAGAAGAACACCTGCAGCCCGCGCACCGGGTCCTTGCCCAGCGCCGCGAACAGCGCCAGCCCGATGAGCACGGTGACGGCCAGCGCCAGCACCGGCGAGCCGTAGGTCCACCAGCGCGAGGCCTGGGATCGGGCTTCAAGCTTGAGCATGGGCCGCCTCCGTTTGCGCGCGCGCCGCTTCGGCCCGGGCGAGGTGCGACTGCACGTCGGCATGCCAGAGCCCGCTCATCCATTCGCCGATGCGCTCCACCGTGGCCTCGGCGCGGGGCACCGAGGGCGACAGGCGCCCCTTGGCCACCACGTGCAGGCGGTCGCAGATTTCGAACAGCTCGTCCAGCTCCTCGCTGAGCACCAGTACGGCGCAGCCGGCATCGCGCAGCGCCAGGATCTCGCCGCGGATCTGCGCGGCCGCGCCCACGTCCACGCCCCAGGTCGGCTGCGAGACGATGAGCAGGCGCGGGTTGGCATCGATCTCGCGGCCCACGATGAACTTCTGCAGGTTGCCGCCCGACAGCGACCGCGCGGCCGCATGGGGCCCGCCCGCCTTCACGTGGAAGCGCTCGATGATGGCGCGGGCATGCGCCTGCAGCGCGCCGGTGCGGATCCAGCCGCCCGGCCCCACGCAGTTGCTGCGCGTGAGCAGCAGGTTGTGCGCCAGGCCCATGGTGGGCACGGCCCCGCGGCCCAGCCGCTCCTCGGGCACGAAATGCAGGCCCAGCGCGCGGCGGCGGCGCGGGTTCATGCGCCCGGCGGCCTGGCCGGCCACCTGCACCATCGCGGGCTGGGCGCGCGTGTCCTCGCCCGACAGGGCATAGAGCAATTCCTTCTGGCCGTTGCCGGAGACGCCGGCGATGCCCAGCACCTCGCCCGCCCGCACCTCGAAGCCGAGGTCGATCAGATCGACGCCGAACGGGTCCATGCGCGGCAGCGACAGGCCCTGCACGCGCAGCACCGTCTCGCCCAGGTGCGCGGGGCGGTGGGTGAGCGCCGGCGGCTCGGCACCGATCATCAGGCGCGACAGCGAGGCGTTCGACTCTTCGGCCGGGTTGCACACGCCCGTCACCTTGCCGCCGCGCAGCACCGTGCAGGCGGTGCACAGCGCGCGGATCTCGTGCAGCTTGTGGCTGATGTAGAGGATGCTGCAGCCCTGGCTTGCGAGCTGGCGCAGCACCACGAAGAGCTTTTCGACCGCCTGGGGCGTGAGCACCGACGTGGGCTCGTCCAGGATCAGTAGCTGCGGCTGGGTGAGCAGCGCCCGGATGATCTCCACACGCTGCATCTCGCCCACGCTCAGGGTGTGCACGGGGCGCAGCGGGTCGATGTCCAGCCCGTACTCGGCCGCGGTGGCGGCGATGCGGCGCGTGATCTCGGCCAGCTGCAGCCGCTTGTCCAGGCCCAGCCACACGTTCTCGGCCACGGTGAGGGTGTCGAACAGGCTGAAATGCTGGAACACCATGGCGATGCCTAGCGCTCTCGCCTCCTGCGGGTTGCGCACCGCCACCGGCTGGCCGTTGAAGTGCAGGGTGCCCTCTTCGGGCTTGACCGCGCCGTAGATGATCTTCATCAGCGTGGACTTGCCTGCGCCGTTTTCGCCCAGCACGGCGTGGATCTCGCCGGGCTGCACCGTGAGGGACACGCCGCTGTTGGCCACCACGGCCGGATAGCGCTTCGTGATGCCCGCCAGCTGCAGGCGCGGCACCGGCGCCGCGGCGGCGGGGGAGGTGTGGGAGGAATTCATGCGGGCGATTGTCTCTTGATTTTCAAAGGGGGTTGGGCACGAAACCGGAATGCTGCGCACGTCCTTCATGCGTTGGCCGCTATGCTTTTCGTAGCGATGCTGCCACGGTGCGCACGCTGTCGCGCAGCCACATGGCGGCAGCCGAATGGTGGGTGCGGGCATGCCACAGCTGGTAGTACATCAGGCGCGGGAAGGGCACCGGGCACGGCAGCACGGTGAGCGGCAGGCGGTCGGTGAAGCGTTCGCAGAACTGCCGCCCCGTGGTGAGCACCAGCAGGCTGGCGGCGACCATCTCCGGGATCAGGCTGAAATGGGCGCAGCGCGCGGTCACGCGGCGCTGCAGGCCCAGGGAGTCGAGGTGCGCATCGATCACGCCGCGCGCGCCGGGGTGCGTGGGCGTGGGGGCGATGTGCTCGGCGGCCAGCCACTCGTCCGCGTCCCAGCCGCGGCGCACCGCGGGGTGCGCGGGGCTCACGAGGCAGACCACCTCGTCGCCGAAAAGCCGCCCCATGTGCAGGTCGTCGGGCGGCTGGGGCCAGTTGCCGATGACCACGTCCACCTCGCCCTGCGCCAGGTGCGCGTGGTAGTGCGCGTCCGCCGACAGCGGCAGCACCTCGACCGGGCACAGCGGGGCCTCGGCCTTGAGGCGGGCCACCAGGCGCGGCAGGAAGAGCGGGTCCAGGTAGTCGCTCGCGGCGATGCGGAAGGTGCGCGTGGCGGTGCGCGCGTCGAACCCGCGCGCATCGGAGAACAACGCCTCGGCCGACCGCAGGATGGCGCCCGCCGGCTCCACCATGCGCAGCGCGGCATCGGTGGGCAGCATGGCCGCGCCCGAGCGCACCAGCAGCGGATCGCCCGCCAGGTCGCGCAGGCGGCGCAGCGCCGCCGACACGGCCGGCTGGTGCATGCCCAGCCGCACGGCGGCCCGCGATACGCTGCGTTCAGTCAACACGGTGTGCAAGACCCTTATGAGATGGAGGTCTATCTTGTCGAAAAGGGCTTGGTCTCTCATAAGGGTGGGGGCATTCCAGCCATACGCCAACGCGTATGGCACGCCGGGCCTGCCGGTGGCGAGCGAGGGCGCAGTGAAGAAGGCAAGGGGACATCGCACTGTAGCGCCGAGGCCGCGAGACCGCGAGCCAGGCAACTACCGAGGCGGCGGCGCGGGTGGTCAGATCTCGTCGATGGCCGTCGAACGCGCAGCGCCCGGCTGCGGCGCCGGGTCGAGCGAGAAGCGGTCGCCGGTCGTCACATAGAAGCTCGCGCCGAACCGCCCCACCGGGTGGTAGTCCTGCAGCCGCACCCGCCAGCGCTCGGTGTCCACGAGGCCCTCGCGCGCGCCCAGCCACTGCACGCGGCCGATGAAGACGTAGCGGCTGGCCGTTTCCATGGTTTCGTGCAGCACGCATTCGAACGCCACCGGGGCCTCGGCGATGCGCGGCGGGGCCACGCTGCGCGACGGCACCGGCGTGAGGCCGGCATGCACCAGTTCGCTCTCGTGCGGCGGCAGCGCATCGCCGCAGGCATGCATGCGCTGGGCCATGGCCTCGTCGGCGATGTGCACCACGAATTCGCCGGTGCGCAGGATGTTGGCGGCCGTGTCCTTGAGGCGGCCACCCTGCAGCCGGTTGATGCTCACCATCAGCACCGGCGGGTCCTCGCCCAGCATGTTGAACATGCTGAACGGCGCGGCGTTCACCGTGCCGTCCTCCCCGAGGGTGGTGATGAGCGCGATCGGGCGCGGCACGATCAGGCTGGCCATCAGCTTGTAGCGCTCGTAGGCGCCGAGTTGCGAGAAATCGATGTCCATCCGGTGTCCTTGGGGTCTGCGGCCTGCCACCTTGGCGTGGCGCCACGAAGGGACGCAGCATCCGTGCCAGGCGAAGGCAGTAAAGGGTGCCAAAGCAACGGCCGGTGTCCCGGGCATGGCGCCCGGCGCATGGCCGTTATACGCTCGCCCATATGCGCCGCCACCCCCGGGCCCACTACCCTGTACCGACATGGCGCGCACACTGGCCCCAACGACCGAACCCTGCCCTGCACAACGCATGACCACCACCCGCCCGCTGCGATTCATCCGCCGGGGCCAGCCCGTGACGCTGGCCCATGTTCCTCCCGACCGCACCCTGCTGGAGGTGCTGCGCGAAGACCTGGGCCACACCGGCACCAAGGAAGGCTGCGGCGAGGGCGACTGCGGCGCCTGCACCGTGGTGCTGGGCGAGGCCGTGGACGGCCGCGTGCGCTACCGGGCCGTGAACAGCTGCATCCGCCTGGCCCACTCCATCGACGGCATGGCGCTGTGGACGGTGGAGGACCTGGACCAGGACCCGCTGCTCCAGCCCGCGCCGCCCACCACCCCGCCCTCCAGCGGCGCCCCCTCCAGCGCGCCGGGCCTGCACCCCGCCCAGGAAGCCATGGTGCAGTGCCACGGCTCGCAGTGCGGCTTCTGCACGCCGGGCTTCGTGATGAGCCTGTTCGGCATGTACCAGAACCACGTGTGCCAGGGCCGCGCGGTCACGCGCGAGCAGGCCGTGCACGACCTGTCGGGCAACCTGTGCCGCTGCACCGGCTACCGCCCCATCCTGGACGCGGCCGAGCGGATGGCCGCCCTGCCCCGCATGCAGGTAGACGAAGCGCAACTGCTGCCGCAGCTGGCCTCCCTGGCGAAACCGGCGCCCACGCCCGACGACGCGTACCTGGCCCCGGCCACGCTGGCCGAACTGCTGGCCGCACGCGCCGCGCACCCCACCGCCCAGGTGGTGGCCGGCGCCACCGACGTGGGCCTGTGGATCACCAAGCAGCACCGCCAGTTCGCGCAGCTGCTCGACGTCACGCGGGCGCAGGAGCTGCGCCGCATCGTCACGCAGGGCGGGCGGCTGTCCATCGGCGCGGCCGTGCCGCTGGCCGACGCGTTCGATGCGCTGCAAGCCCACTGGCCCGTGCTGCACCGCTTCGCCGCGCGCTTCGCCGGGCTGCCTGTGCGCAACTCCGGCACGCTGGGCGGCAACGTGGCCAACGGCTCGCCGATCGGCGACTCCATGCCCCTGCTGATCGCGCTGGGCGCCAGCGTGGTGCTGGCCAGCCTGCGCGGCGAACGCACATTGGCGCTGGAAGACCTGTACACCGGCTACCGCCAGAACGTGATGGCGCCGGATGAGCTGCTCGTGCGCATCGAGGTGCCGCTGCCCGCGCCGGGCGAATCGCTGGCGGCCTACAAGGTGTCCAAGCGCTTGGACGACGACATCTCCGCCGTGTGCCTGGTGCTGAACCTCGACATCGCCGAAGGCCGGGTGCGGCGCGCCCGCATCGGCGCAGGCGGGGTTGCCGCCACGCCCGCGCGGGCCCGGCAGACCGAGGCCGCACTTGCCGGCCAGCCCTGGACCGTGGAGACGGTGGAGCGCGCTACGGCCGCCCTGCAGGCCGAGTTCCAGCCCATCTCCGACATGCGGGCGAGCGGCGAATACCGCCGTGCCGTCCTCGCGGGGCTGCTGCGGCGTTTCTGGCTGGAGGGCCAGGGGCCGCAGGCCGTGCCCCTGCCCGTTCCCCTGCCCATTCCCGTCTTGCTGGAGCAACTGCGCCCGGAGGCCCTCGCATGAAACGGCACGACGACGCCCCTTTGAGCCGCGACGCCGAAGACGACCCCGTGGCCATCGCCGCCAACGCGGCCGGTGCCGCCGGCCCCCAAACGCCCCAGGCCCG
>NZ_BAAJYT010000214.1:0-6027 GCF_057541515.1 Acidovorax sp. KNOB132 | reverse complement strand
GCGGCGTTCTGCTGCGTCATCTGGTCGAGCTGGTTGACGGCCGTGTTGACCGTGACGATGCCGTTCGACTGCTCGGACGCCGCGGCGGTGATCTCCCCGATGATGTCGCCCACCCGCTGCACCGAGCCCACGATCTCGCCCATGGTGCGCCCGGCGTCCTCCACCAGCCGGGTGCCGGCCTCCACCCGGGCCACCGAACTGCCGATGAGCGCCTTGATCTCGCGCGCCGCCTCGGCGCTGCGCCCGGCCAGCGAGCGCACCTCGCTCGCCACCACGGCGAAGCCGCGGCCCTGCTCGCCTGCACGGGCGGCTTCCACGGCGGCGTTGAGCGCCAGGATGTTGGTCTGGAAGGCGATGCCGTCGATCACGCCGATGATGTCCGCGATCTTGCGCGAGCTGGCGTCGATCTCGGCCATGGTGGACACCACTTCGCCCACCACGCGCCCGCCGCGCTGGGCCACCTCGGCGGCCGATTCGGCTAACTGGTTGGCCTGCCGCGCGGCATCGGCCGACTGGTGCACCGTGCCCGTGAGCTGCTCCATGCTCTGCGCCGTCTGGGCGATGCTGCTGGCGGCGTTCTCGGTGCGCGCCGACAGGTCCTGGTTGCCGGTGGCGATCTCGGCGCTGGCGGTGGTGATGCTGTCCACCGCCGTGCGCACCTGCTGCAGCACCTGCAGGTAGCGCTGGCGCATGCCCTCCACCTCGCGCACCAGGGCGCCCATTTCGTCGGCGCGGCGCGTCTCGAACGCCTGGGTGAGGTCGCCCTGCGCCACCAGCGTCACGGCGCCGGTCAGCTCGCGCAGCGGCTCGCTCACGCCGCGGCGCACCATTGCGAAGATGCCCGCGCCCACCACCGCCAGGGCGACGGCCATCACCAGCCACACCGCCCCCATCGCACGCCGCTGGCTGGCCAGCGCCTCGTGGTCGGACACCTCGGCCACCACCTGCCAGCCCGAGCCGGTGCGGGCGCTCAGGGCCCACGGGTCCGCGCCCTGGGCGGGCAGCAGCGCGGCGGCCTGCGGCACGGAGCCGTCGGCGCTGGCGTTCAGGGCGGCGAGGAAATCGGCCGCGCCCGGATAGGCCTCCAGCACCTTCTTGCCGCGCGCCGTGGGGTGCGCGACGAACACCGCATCCTGCGGGCGCTTGCGCGGATCGATCACGTACATGCCGCCGTGCTCGTAGAACTGCATGCTGGCCACCTGCTTTTGCATCTGCTCCTGGAAGGCCGACAGGTCGTTGCCCACGAACAGGATGGCGATCACCTTGCCCGCCGCATCCTTCACCGGCGCGTAGTGCGCCATGTACGGCTTGCCGAACAGCATGGTGCGGCCCGTGTAGGGCTGGCCCGCGAGCACGGGCGCGTAGGCGGGGCTGGCGCGGTCGAGCAGGGTGCCCTGGGCGCGTTCGCCCTTTTCGTTCTTGACCGAGGTGGTGATGCGGATGAAGTCCTCGCCCTTCCTCGCGAAGACCGTGGCCACGCCGCCCGTGTCCTGGCTGAATTTGTCCACCGTGCCGTAGTCGTCGTTCACCGCGACGCCGAAGCTCGTCAGTTGCCCGCTGGCCTCGTCCAGTTGCATGCTGGGGTCGAAGCCGCGCTGGAACGCCTGGGCCGAGCGGCGCACCAGTTCGCGGTTGGCCTCGTCCACCGCGTTGAGCGACTGGCCTACCGCATCCACCGCATCGCGCACACCTTCGGTGATCTGCGTGCGCGCGGCCTTCGTGGTGATGAGCGAGATCGCGATGCCCACCGCAATGAGGGCCAGCGCCACCAGGGACAGGGCCAGCAGGGTGACGCGGCGGGCGACCGATCGGGTGCGGACGGGTGGAGTCATGGCGGTTTTGTGGTTTCGGTCGCAGGGAAGGGAGACGGGGCGGGTGCGCTGCGGAAGATGCCGACCCCATCGTAAGCAACCGTAACTTTGGCAGGATGAAGGCATTCCTTTAAGGGAAAACCCTATGTACTGAGGGATTTAGTCTGCTTGGCAGCAGCGATTTCGGGGGCGAAAAATGCCTCCAGGGCATGTTTTTCTAGGGCGTATTGCTACATTAATAATAGCAATCGGATGTTCGAGTGTTTTGTAGTGCTCGTGACACTTCCACGGTGTTGGCGACCCGGTGCGGGGGAGCTTGGGCACGTGGGACAGCGCCCGACGCAGCCCAGTGCCCCGCGCCCGTCAGGCGTGCTCGAAGTGGAACACCGCCGTGCCCGCCAGGGCGTTCGGCAGGAAGCGCACCTCGCGCCCGTCCTGCAGGCCGAACGCGTCGATCACGCGCAGGGCGTTCTTGTGCGCCAGCACCTCGAAATCCTTGAACGTGCCCACGCGGATATTGGGCGTGTCGTACCACTGGTAGGGCAGCCGGCGCGTGACGGGCATGCGCCCGCGCAGCACCGACAGCCGGTTGGGCCAGTGGGCGAAATTGGGAAACGCCACCACGCCCGCGCGGCCCACGCGGGCCGTCTCGCGCAGCATCACCTCGGTGTTGCGCAGGTGCTGCAGCGTGTCGATCTGCAGCACCAGGTCGAACGAGTTGTCGCCGAACATCGCCAGCCCTTCCTCCAGGTTGAGCTGCACCACGTTCACCCCGCGGCGCACGCAGGCGAGCACGTTGGCGTCGTCGATCTCGATGCCGTAGCCCGTGCAGCCGCGCTCGCGCTGCAGGTACGACAGCATCGCGCCGTCGCCGCAGCCCAGGTCCAGCACCCGCGCGCCGTGCGGCACCAGCCGGGAAATCGCATGCATGGTGGCTTTCTCGGTCATGCGAACTCCTTGGCGATGCTGTCGAAATACGAGCCGACGACGCCCATGTAGCGCGCATCGTCGAGCAGGAAGGCGTCGTGGCCGTGCGGTGCGTCGATCTCGGCGTAGCTCACGTCGCGGCGGTTGTCGAGCAGCGCCTTCACGATCTCGCGGCTGCGCGCGGGCGAAAAGCGCCAGTCGGTGGTGAAGCTCACCAGCAGGAACCGGGCCGTCGCGCGCGCCAGCGCCAGCGTGAGGTTGCCGCCATAGGCGAGCGCGGGGTCGAAGTAATCGAGCGCGCGGGTGATCAGCAGGTAGGTGTTGGCGTCGAAATACTCGCTGAACTTGTCGCCCTGGTAGCGCAGGTAGCTCTCGATCTGGAACTCGATGTCCTGCGTGCTGTAGCGGTAGCCCGGCCCCGCGCCGGGGCGTGCCTGGGGGCGGCCGGCGCACCGCCGGCGGTGCCCGCCGGCAGCGTCTCCTCCATCACCGTCTGGCGCAGCTGGCGGCCGAATTTCTCGTTCATCACGTCGTCCGACAGGTACGTGATGTGGCCGATCATCCGCGCGATGCGCAGGCCGCGCTGCGGGATCGCCCCGTGCCGATAGAAGTGCCCGCCGTGGAAGTCCGGGTCGGTCACGATGGCCCGGCGCGCCACCTCGTTGAAGGCGATGTTCTCCGCCGTGAGATTGGGGGCGCTGGCCACCACCACCGCATGGCGCACGCGCTCGGGGTACTGCAGCGTCCACGACAGCGCCTGCATGCCGCCCAGGCTGCCGCCCAGCACCGCCGCGAGCTGCTGCACGCCGATGCGGTCCAGCAGGCGGGCCTGCGCGTTCACCCAGTCCTCCACCGTCACCACGGGGAAGTCGGCGCCGTACACCTCGCCGGTGTCCGGGTGCGTGTCCATCGGGCCGGTCGATCCGAAGCACGAACCCAGGTTGTTGATGCCGATCACGAAGAAGCGGTTCGTGTCCACCGGCTTGCCGGGGCCGATCATGTTGTTCCACCAGCCCTCGCTCCTGGGCTGGCCTTCGTACACGCCCGCCACGTGGTGCGAGGCGTTCAGCGCATGGCACACCAGCACCGCGTTGGAGCGGTCGGCGTTGAGCGTGCCGTAGGTCTCGAAGGCAAGGGTGTAGTCGCGGATGGCGCCGCCGCCCTGCAGCGGCAGCGCGTCGGCGAAATGCAGGGACTGGGGCGTGGCAATGAAGGACATGAAAAAACCCGGCGTCGCTAAAAACGAGGCCGGGTCGGTGTGTCTGTCACTTGGCGGACGGGTCTTTAGCGGTATTTATAAAGCGCCCGCAAGCTATGCAAATCGGCGCGAGGGGCACTATACCAAAGCCCGGACCCGCCGGCCATGGGCCCGTGCGCGTTCAGGCCGCGGGTGCGAAAAGCGCGATCAGCCCCAGCGCGAGGAAGATCACCGCCGACACCATGTGCACCGCGCGGATCGGCACCCGCCGCGTGATGCGCTCGCCCAGCCACACCACGGGTGCGTTGGCCAGCATCATGCCCAGCGTCGTGCCGGCCACCACCCACCAGTAGGCGCTGTAGCGCGCGGCCAGCATCACCGTGGCGACCTGGGTCTTGTCGCCCATCTCGGCCAGAAAGAACGCGATCAGCGTGGTGCCGAACACGCCAAAGCGCGGCGCGCCGCCCGATGCGTCGTCGTCCAGCCGGTCGGGGATGAGCATCCACACCGCCATCGCGATGAACGACAGCCCGAGCCCCCAGCGCAGCACCTGCGGGCCCACGACGGTCGTCACCCAGGCGCCCACGGCGCCGGCCAGCGCGTGGTTGGCCAGCGTGGCGACCAGGATGCCGAGCACGATCGGCCAGGGCTTGCGAAAACGCGCCGCGAGAACGAGGGAAAGGAGTTGGGTCTTGTCGCCCATCTCCGCGAGGGCGACGATGGCGGTCGAAACGAAAAAGGCTTCCATTGGGGGCAGGGAGTTGTCCGGCCGGACAGGTCGCAGAGCATTGACTGCACCCCGACGCCGGCCTTTGGGATCGGTGTGCAGTCAATGGTCTCGCCCAGTTCCGATGGAACCGCATGCACCACAGGCCGCGCAGGCCCGAGTTTGTTGATGCATGCCCCCGTGCGGTCTGTGCGCCGGGCGGGCTACTCCCCAAAGACGGGCCGATTGTAACGATGCGCTTCCAGCCTTCGGGTAAATACCCAACGAAAACGTTGCAGGCGCGCCAATTTTCGTGCTTGGACCCCGAATAGATGGTTAATAATGGGCCTTGCCTTTCTGCCAAGCAGGAACGCAAGTAGCGGTGATTGGTCGGTTTCGCGTCTTTGAAGTCGTCACAGGTTTGTTGATTGCGTCGGGCTCCATCGCGTTTTCTTGTTTTTTTAGGAGTCCTTCATGGGCAACAAACTCTACGTGGGCAACCTGCCCTATTCTTTCCGCGACGACGACCTGCAACAAACGTTCAGCCAGTACGGCAACGTGGTGAGCGCCAAGGTCATGATGGAACGTGACACCGGTCGCTCCAAGGGTTTCGGCTTCGTCGAAATGAGCAACGATGCCGAAGCGCAAGCCGCCATCCAAGGCGCGCATGGCCAAAACTTCGGCGGCCGTGACCTCGTGGTCAACGAAGCCCGTCCGATGGAACCCCGTCCCCCCCGCAGCGGTGGCGGCGGCTTCGGTGGCGGCAACGGCGGTGGCGGCGGCTACGGCGGTGGTGGCGGCCGCAGCGGTGGTTTCGGCGGCGGTGGTGGCTACGGCGGTGGCCGCAGCAGCTACTAAGCTCACGCTGACAGCATTTCAAAAAAAGGGTCCTTCGGGGCCCTTTTTTCATGGCTGAGCCAGCGCGTTTGGCCCGTGTCCGGCACCTTGCTTTTTTGCGGAATTTATGGCCCATAATGCATCGGCGAGATATTTTTCGCGTCGACGTTTGCGGGGATCCGTCAGTTTCGCGCATGGGACATCTTTGTGATTCACTGGCTGCGTTTTCGGGACTCCATCGCTTTATCAATGTGTTTTTGAGGAGTCCCGTGATGGGCAACAAACTGTACGTCGGCAATTTGCCGTACTCGGTGCGTGACAGTGACCTGGAGCAGGCCTTCGGCCAATTCGGAGCCGTGATCAGCGCCAAAGTCATGATGGAGCGCGACACGGGCCGCTCCAAGGGCTTTGGCTTCGTCGAGATGGGCAGCGACCCTGAAGCGCAAGCCGCCATCCAGGGCATGAACGGCCAGCCCCTGGGCGGCCGCAGCATCGTGGTGAACGAGGCGCGTCCCATGGAACCCCGTCCCCCCCGCAGCGGCGGTTTT
>NZ_BAAJYT010000213.1:0-6034 GCF_057541515.1 Acidovorax sp. KNOB132 | reverse complement strand
CATGGAGGCCTCCCAGGTCGTGCCAGGCGACGGGCAGCATGCCGCCCACCAGGCCCCAATGTTCGAAAAATGCGTTGGCGGCGCGCTGCCGCTCGGGCGGCGCCACCTGCCAGAAGCGGTCGGCCAGGAACGCCGCCAGCACGGTGAATCCGGCCAGCGCCAGCGCGCCCAGCCAGCGGTGCCAGCCCGAGACGATGAGCAGCGAGGCACCCAGCTGCAGCGCGATGGTGGCCGCCGCGACGGGCGCGGCGGGCGCCCAGGCCGAAACGGCGCATCTCGGCCACGGCGCCGGCGAAGTCGCGCGCCTTGCCGATGCCGCCCTGCAGGTAGGCCGCGCACAGGCACAGCAGCGCGAGCGACTGCACCCAGGGCGCGGTGAAGGCGCCGCGCAGCGCGTCCATTCCGTTCGCCACGGTCACACCGCCCAGCAGGCGCAGCCCAGGGCGCCCCAAAAGCCCTTCAGGTCGGCAATCGGCAGCCGGCTGCTCCAGGCCGTGGCGTGCTGGTGGCCGTGCACATTGCAATCGTTGGCGCAGGCGCACGCCGCGGCGGCGCGGCGCACCACGGCCTGCAGCCGCGCGCCCTCCTGCGTGCCCCAGCCGGCATAGCCACCGAAGGTGCGCACGGGCGACCAGTCGGGCATGGCGGGCGGCGGTGCCGCGTCGTCGAAGCGGGCGAAATCACCGGCGCCATACACCACCTTGCCGCCCACCACCGTGAGCAGCGCCGTGGTGTCGGCGATGTCGGATTCGGGGCAGGCGAAGAAGTCGCGGTCGGGCACGGTCAGGTCCGCCAGCTGGCCGGCCTGGATGCGGCCCTTCTTGCCTTCTTCGTTGCTGAACCAGGTGACGTTCTCGGTCCACAGCCGCAGCGCCGCTTCGCGGTCCAGGCAGTTGCGCTGCGGCGTGATCTGCAGGCCGCCCACGGTCTTGCCCGTGATGAGCCACGACAGCGACACCCACGGGTTGTAGCTGGCCACGCGGGTGGCGTCGGTGCCGGCCGAGACCTTGACGCCCTTGTCCAGCATGCGCTTGACGGGCGGCGTGGCCTCGGCCGCGCCGGCGCCGTAGCGCTCGACGAAATACTCGCCCTGGTAGGCCATGCGGTGCTGCACGGCCACGCCGCCGCCCAAAGCGGCGATGCGGTCGATGGACTTTTCCGAGATGGTCTCGGCATGGTCGAAGAACCAGTTCAGGCCGGCCAGGGGCGTGTCGCGGTCGACCTTCTCGAACACGTCGAGTGCGCGCTCGATGGTCTCGTCGTAGGTGGCATGCATGCGCCAGGGCCAGCGGTTGTGCGCCAGGATGCGCACCACGCCTTCGAGGTCGTCCTCCATCTCGGGCGCCATGTCGGGGCGCGGCTGGCGGAAGTCCTCGAAGTCCGCCGCCGAGAACACCAGCATCTCGCCCGCGCCGTTGTGGCGAAAGTAGTCCGTGCCCTGCTTGTATTGCGACGTGGCCGTCCAGTTCAGGAAGTCTTCCTTTTCCTGCTTCGGCTTTTGCGTGAACAGGTTGTAGGCCAGGCGGATGGTGAGCTGATCGGCATCGGCCAGTTCCTGGATCACCTGGTAGTCGTCGGGGTAGCTTTGGAAGCCGCCGCCCGCATCGATGGCGCCCGTCACGCCCAGGCGGTTCAGCTCGCGCATGAAGTGGCGCGTGGAGTTGACCTGGTATGCGTGCGGCAGCTTGGGGCCCTTGGCCAGCGTGGCGTAGAGGATGGCCGCATTGGGCTTGGCCAGCAGCAGCCCGGTGGGATTGCCGGCTGCATCGCGCACGATCTCGCCGCCGGGCGGCGCGGGCGTGTCGCGCGTGTAGCCCACGGCGCGCAGCGCGGCGGCGTTGAGCAACGCGCGGTCGTACAGGTGCAGGATGAACACCGGCGTGTCCGGCGCCACGGCGTTCAGCTCGGCGATGGTGGGCAGGCGCTTCTCCGCGAACTGGTGTTCGGTGAACCCGCCCACCACGCGCACCCACTGCGGCGCGGGCGTGACCGCCACCTGGCGCCGCAGCATGCCCATGGCATCGGCCAGGCTTTTGACGCCGTCCCAGCGCAGCTCCATGTTGAAGTTGAGCCCGCCGCGGATGATGTGCAGGTGGTTGTCGATCAGGCCCGGCAGCGCGCTGCGGTCGTTCAAGTCGATCCGCCGCGTGCCCGGCCCGGCCATCGCCAGCACGTCACGGTCCATGCCGACGTGGGTGAAGCGCCCCTGCGCGATGGCCACGGCACTGGCCGCGGGGTTGGCGCGGTCCAGCGTGGTGAAGCGGCCGTTGTACAGGATCAGGTCGGGAGGGGTGGGCGGGGTCATGGGCAGGCTCCTTGGGGGATCGGCAACGCGAAGGGTGCGCTCTTTTCAACCCTCGTGGGCGTTGAACATGGCCTTGGCATAGGTGATGCCCAGGCCGTAGCCGCCGCCGAACTTTCTGGCGATGCCGGTCGTCATGTCGTACGTGTCCGTGCGCGCCCAGTCGCGTTGCAGCTCCAGCAGATACTGCAGCGCCGTGATGGGCCGCGCACCCGCCTGCACCATGCGCTCCATGGCGCGGTGGTGGGCCTCGGTGGAGATGTCGCCGCTCGCATCGGCGATCACGTACACCTCGAAGCCCTGGTCGAGCGCCGACAGCGCCGGGCCCACGATGCACACGCTGGTCCACAGGCCCGCCAGCACGATGCGCGGCTTGCCGATCTCGTTGATGCGGCGGATCACGGCCTCGTCTTCCCAGGTGTTCATCGACGTGCGGTCCAGCAGCGCCTGGCCGGGGAACGGCGCGGTCACCTCCTCGAACATCGGGCCGCTGAAGCTCTTTTCCGCCACGGTGGTCAGGATCGTGGACACGCCGAAGCCCGCCGCCGCGCTGGCCACCAGGCCGGCGTTGGAGCGCAGCGTGATCGCATCGATCGAATGCGTGGCGAAGGCCATCTGCGACTGGAAGTCGATCATCACCAGCGTGTGGTCCTGCGGGTTCAGCAGCGTGGCGCCAGGCGTGGCGGTGGCGACGGGCTTGGCGGCGGCGTTGATGCGGGTGGCGGTGGCGGTCATGGCAAAACTCCTGGGTGGATCGAGTGAATGGAGGAGAGAAAACAAAAAACGGGGAATCGAAAGACAAGAAAGAAGGCAGGCGGGGCGGCGGTGCCGCCGCCCCTCACCGGTCAGTGCGGCATGGCGGGCAGTTCGTTGGGGCGCAGGTCGAACACCAGCACCTCGGCACCTTCGCCCCTGGCAAAGCGCAGGGCGCCAGCGTCACGGATGCGGGCGCCGTCGCCTTCGGACAGGCGCTCGCCGTTCACCTCCAGGCTGCCGCGGGCCACGTGCACATACACGTTGCGGCCGGGGCCCACGTCCAGCTCGGCGGCCTCGTCGCCATCGAACAGGCCGGCATGCACCCGGGCATCCTGGTGCACCGCCAGCGAGCCGTCGGTCCCTTCGGGCGAGATGATCAGCCGCAGCTGGCCGCGCTTTTCGGCCTCGCTGAAGTGCACCTGCTGGTAGCGGGGCGTGGCACCGGTCACGCCGGGCACGATCCAGATCTGCAGGAAGTGCACGGGCTCGTCGGACGAGTGGTTGAACTCGCTGTGGCGCACGCCGGTGCCGGCGCTCATCATCTGCACGTCGCCGGGGCGGATGACCGAGCCGGTGCCCATCGAATCCTGGTGCTCCAGCGCGCCTTCCAGCACATAGGAGAAGATTTCCATGTCGCGGTGGGGGTGCGTGCCGAAGCCCTTGCCCGGCGCCACGCGGTCGTCGTTGATGACCAGCAGGTCCGAGAAGCCTTGCTGGTTGGCATCGCGGTAATGGCCGAACGAGAAGGTGTGGTGCGAATGCAGCCAGCCGTGGTTGGCGTTGCCGCGTTGGTGGGCTTTGCGGATGTCGAGCATTGTGCGTTTCCTTTCGGTTTCTTCGATGAAATTCACACTGGGGGCCTGTCGCTGAAATCGCCTCGATTCCATTGGGCTTCAGTGCTGCGGTGAAGAAAGTATCCCGCGCCGTGATGGGGCGCAGGTTGAAAGGTTTGGCAGTCCATCATCGATAATTTCGATGATTCAATCCCCCGGCCTGCCCCCATGCTGAAACTCACCCTCGAAGCCATCGAACTGGTGGACGCCATCGCCCGCCACGGCTCGTTCGCCGGCGCCTCCGAGCGCCTGCACAAGGTGCCGTCCACCATCTCCTATGCCATCGGCAAACTGGAGGAACAACTCGGCATCGCCCTCTTCACCCGCAACGGCCCGCGCGTGGCGCTCACGCCCGCGGGGCAGGAGATGCTCAAGGAAGGCCGCTGGCTGCTCACGGCCGCGCACCAGCTCGAATCGCGCATGCGGCAGATCGCCACGGGGTTCGAATCGGAGCTGCGGCTGGTGCACGACTCGCTCATCCCCACCAGCGCGTTCAACCAGGACATCTGCGCCTTCGAGGACCTGCACTGCGGCACGCGCCTGCGCATCGGCTGCGAGGCGCTCACGGGCACCTGGGAGGCGCTGCGCGACGGCCGCGCCGACATCGTCGTGGCGGCGGGCGAAGGCCCGGCCGGCGGCGGCTACAAGGCGGTGGCCGTGGGCAGCCTGGCGTTCGTGTTCTGCGTGACGGCCACGCACCCGCTGGCGCAGCTGCAGCGCCCGATCACCCGCAGCGACCTGCTGGACCACACCGCCGTGGTGGTGGGCGACGGCGCGCGGTCGCTCACGGACCGCACCGTGGGCCTGCAGTCGGGCCAGCGCCGCATCACCGTGCCGTCCATGCAGGCCAAGATCGCCTGCCAGGCGGCGGGCCTGGGCCACGGCTTCCTGCCGCGCGCGTGCATCCGGGTGGAGCTGGAGACGGGGGTGCTGGTGGAGCTGCCGGTGGAGGAACCCCGACCCGACGAAACCTTCTGGCTCGCCTGGAAGCCCGATCACATGGGCGAGGCGCTCAAATGGTGGCGCCAGCGGCTGGACCGGCCGCTGCTGCCGGGCATCCTGCCGCAGTGAGGGCGCCGCCAACTCGGCCGATCACAGCGGCAAGCGTCGCTGCGACGGCCGATTCCCGTCAGGGGGGTGCCAGCCGCTGCGGGAATTTGCGATAGATCTTTTTCAGCACCCAGATTTCCCCGCATTCCAGGACCAACCACAGTGGGAAAAGCGGCATCACCATAAAGATGAAAAACACCCGCAAGGGAAAATAAAGGAGAAAAAACATCCCCACATAAAACCCGTGCAGCGGCTGCTTGTTCCTGATGAAAAACAGGATGAAGACGAGAAAAGCCAGGCCCGAAGTCAGAAGGACGTGGGCGCCCAGCAGCAGATAGGCCATCGCCTTGGGCAAATAATCATGGGCGGCCACCCATTTGGGCAGCAGTTCCTGAAAGGCCGATGCGACCATCGACAGAAAGAACACGAGGATGCCCAAGCCCAGAACGGCGAATGGAATCCAACACGCGTAAGCCATCCATTTCGAAGGGGCCTGCAATGCTTCGGGACGCGGGTTCTTCATCAATTCCAAATTCTCCTGGGGTCGTATTTCCATGCCGAGGGGTCCAGGGGCACAGGATTCGGCCATGTACCCTGTGGCCACAAATTACCGCCATAGAAGTTTTTGCTGACTCCGGATTCGGTGAAGGCCTTGTCGTGGTACGCATCGATTTCATTGCCTTGCGTACAGCCGTTTTGATCGACCTTGCCCGCAGCCTGCGCCGCCTTGTCCGAGGCGACCAGTTTCCCCCGGATGCTCGTCAAAACCTCGGACTGCTTGAGCGACTTTCCCTGGATGGCGGACTCTGCGACGAGGGCCGTTTTGACCACCGCGTTCACACTCATGTTTTCGCCCCGGCATATCAATGCCCCAGCCGGGTAATAACTGCATTGGGGCTTGCTTTTCGCCATGTCATCGTAGTAGCTGCAAACAGCCGTATCCCCTTTGCCATCGAACGATGGAAGGGACGGCATCTCGATATTGGTCCACTCGAACAGACCCAGCGGATCAATGTACTGAATGGGATTGACCGGATAGGTACTGGGATGCACGCCACCGGATAATCCAATGGGATCCTGCGTGATGTACTGC
>NZ_BAAJYT010000212.1:0-6108 GCF_057541515.1 Acidovorax sp. KNOB132 | reverse complement strand
CCCGCTACGGCCAGGAGGCGCCCGCGCTGCGCCGCACGCTGGGCCGGATGGACCGCTTTCGCCAGGGGCTGGCGCGGGCCTTTCCCTGGCCGCATGCGCAGGCCGCGGCGCTGCCCGATGCGGCGGTGGTGTGCCGCTGCGAAGCCGTCACCGCGGGCGAACTGCGCCGCTGCGTGACCGAGATGGACAGCCAGGAAGTGAACCGCGCCAAGGCCTTCAGCCGCGTCGGCATGGGGCGCTGCCAGGGGCGCTTTTGCGGCCATGCCGCGGCGGAGATCGTCGCGAGCGCCTGCCACGTTCCCGTGGAACAGGTGGGTCGCCTGCGGTCGCAGGCACCGGTCAAGCCTTTGATGATGAACACGCGCGAGGTGCAGGCATGAACCACGGCAGCCAGAACGCCACGGCGCACGACACCGACGTGCTGGTGCTGGGCGGTGGCCTGATGGGCACCACCACGGCCTTCTTCCTGCGCCAGCACGGCCTGTCCGTCACGCTGCTGGAGCGCGAACTGGTGGGCCGACAGGCCAGCGGCACCAATTTCGGCAACGTGCGCCGCCAGGGGCGCGAGCTGCACCAGATGCCGCTGGCCAACCGCGCGCGCGCCGTGTGGGGCCGCATCCGGTCGTTGCTGGGCGAAGACGCCGAGTTCGTGCCCTATGGCCACCTGCGCGTGTGCTACACCGAAAAGCAGGCCGCGGTGCTCGAAAAGCACGCGCACGACGTCAAGCCCCTGGGGCTGGACCTGCAGCTGTTCACCGCCGAGCAGTTGCGCCAGCGCTGGGGCATCTTCGCGCCCGGCGTGGTGGCGGGGTCCTACTCGCCCCAGGACGGCCACGCCAACCCCCGCCTGGCCGGCCCGGCGTTTGCCCGCGCGGCGCGGCGTGCGGGCGCGAACATCGTCGAGCATGCCGAGGTGATGCAGGTGGAGCGCGACGCCAACGGCTTCGTCGCCCACACGGCCGATGGCCGGCGCTTTCGCGCCCCGCAGATGCTGGTGGCCTGCGGAGCCTGGTCCAACCGCATGGCCGAGCAATTCGGCGAGCCCGTGCCGATGGAGGCCCGAGGCCCGCAGATGGGCGTGACCGAGCCCCTGCCCTACGCGCTCGGGCCGTCCATCGGCCTGTCGTCCCCCATCGAGACCGAGGGCCTGTACTTTCGGCAGATTGCGCGCGGCAACATCGTCTTCGGCGGCGGCCTGAAAGGGCCCGCGCATGCCGACCGCACCCGCGCCTACGTGAAGCCTGACAACGTGCTGCGCCAGCTGCGCGAGCTGCGCCGCTTCGTGCCGGCGTTCGAGCACGTGCAGCTGATCCGCGTGTGGAGCGGCATCGAGGGCTACACCCCCGACTGGCAACCGGTGATGGGGCCGAGCGCCAAGGTGGCGGGACTGCACTACGCCTTCGGCTTCAACGGCGAGGGCTTCGCCGTCAGCCCCGGCGTGGGCGAGACCATGGCCGAACTGATCGCCACGGGCCAGACGTCGATTCCGCTGGCGCCCTATTTCATCGGCCGGTTCGCGGCATCGCAGCCGGCGCAGCAGGCGGCCTGACAGGCCCGCGTCACGCCCGTGGCCGGCCGGCCAGGGGTGCATGCCGCTCCATGAGTCCGGCCACCCACTCGATGAACACGCGCAGCCGCGGGCTGACGTGCCGGTGCGGCGCATACGCGATGTACAGCGGCATCGGGTCCAGGCGCCAGTCCTGGAACAGCCGCACCAGTTCGCCCCGCTCCAGGGGCTCGCGCGCCAGGTAGTCCGGCAGCCACAGCACGCCCAGGCCCGCCACGCCGGCCGCCAGGTACGCGTTGCCGTCGTCCACCGAGAACACATGGCGGCCCCGCACGGCCAGGCGTTCGCCCTCGCGGTGCATGGCATACGGCAAGGCCTTGCCGGTGCGCGCCCACAGAAAGCCCACCGTGCGGTGGTGCGAGTTCTCCAGCTCGTTCGGGTGCAGCGGCGTGCCCGCGCGCTCAAGGTAGCCGGGCGCGGCATACACGCCCAGTTGCAGGTCGCCCACGCGCCGCGCGACCAGGGACGGATCGGTGGGCTCGCCCCCGCGCACCACGCAGTCCACGTTCTCGCCGATCAGGTCCACGATGCGGTCGCTCACGCCCATGTCGATCTGGATGTCCGGGTACCGGGTGTGGAAGGCCGGGAGCGCCGGCACCAGGATGGCGCGGGCCAGCGGGCTGGGCACGTCCACCCGCAGGCGGCCCCGGGGCAGCGCGGAGGCGCTGGACAGGCTGCCCTCGGCATCGTCCATGTCGGCCAGCAGGCGCACCACGCGTTCGTAATAGGCCGCGCCGTCGGCCGTGACGTTGACCTTGCGGGTCGTGCGGTTCAGCAGCTTCACGCGCAGCCGCGCCTCCAGCTGCTGGACGAGCTGGGTCACGGTGGTCTTGCTCATGTGCAGGGTCTCGGCCGCCTTGGTGAAGCTGCCGGCCTCCACCACGCGGGCGAAGGCCTGCATTGCATCGAAACGGTCCATGGGCGCTGTGCTTTCGGTGGCGGTGGCGGAGGGATTGTTTGGAGTCTACAAACAGTGATGGGTGGACTGGGCCCTTTATCCCACGCACGCCGCTGCCTACAGTGCCTGCATCGCCAACCACCGGGCGGCTTCGCCCCGATGAACCTTTGATGAACTCCACCAGCACGCCCCAACGCGACGTCGTCTTCCCCGCCGGGCGCCGCGCGCTCTACGACCGCAACCGCTATTCGCCAGCGGTCCGCTCCAACGGCTTTCTGTTCGTGTCGGGCCAGGTCGGCAGCCGCGAGGATGGATCGCCCGAGCCCGACCTGCCTGCGCAGGTGCGGCTGGCGTTCGACCACCTGAACGCCATCCTGCAAGCGGCCGGCTGCACCTTCGACGACGTGGTCGATGTCACGGTCTTCCTCGTCGATCCCGAATCGACGTTCGAGACGGTGTGGGCCATCGTGCCGGAGTACTGGGGCAACGCGCCCCACCCCACGCTGACCGGCGTGGGCGTGACCTGGCTCTACGGCTTCCAGTTCGAGATCAAGGTGATCGCGAAGCTGCCCGCGCCGAGCGGCGACGGACCTGCACGCCCCTGAACACAGGCGCCGATGGAGGCTTTACGCCGCCAGCACCACGAACACCTTGCGCAGCGTTTGCGTCACATGCCACTCGCCCGTCGTGTTCGACGGGAAGAACAGCGTGTCTCCGGCTCGAATGGATTGCGGCTCGCCGCCCGTGGGCGTGAAGGTGCAGGCCCCGGCCAGGATGTGCATGACCTCGGCATGGGCCAACTGGCGCTCGAAGCGGCCGGGCGTGCATTCCCACAGGCCCGAGCGGTTCTCGCCGGCGCCCTGCAGATCGACGTCGATGCCGCTGAACTCGCACGGCGGCAGGGTCAGCGGACGGGCGGGCGTGCCCTGGTGTTCGAAGCCGCCGAGGGTGGCGGACTGGCGCAGCACGGTGATGCTCATGGGATGGTCCCTTGGGTCGATGAAGTGGATGGAAGGAATCAAAGTGCGGCGCCGGGGCGATGCCAGGCTTCAAGCCCGCATCAGGTGGGCGCCAGGGCGCGCGCCGCCACCTCGCAGAACCAGCGCACGCCCAGCGGCAGCGCGTCGTCGTTGAAGTCGTAGCACGGATGGTGCAGCGCGCGCTCGCCGTCGGGCCCGGGCTCGGCGCGGCCCTGGCCGAGCCACAGGTAGGCGCCCGGGCGGCGCTGCAGCATGAAGGCGAAGTCTTCCGAGGTGAAGGCGGCGCGCGGTGCCACGCCGGGCTGCAGGCCGATGGCGCGTGCGGCCTGCAGTGCCAGATCCGCCTCGGCCGGGGTGTTCACCGTCGCGGGGTAGTAGCGCAGGTAGGTCACCTCCACCTGCGTGCCGCTGGCCAGGGCAATGCCCTCGGCGATGGCGCGCAGCGCGGCCTCGATGCGGTCTTGCGATGCGGCGTCGAAGCTGCGCACCGTGCCGGTGATCTGCACCTCGGCCGGCAGCACGTTGTGGCTTTGCCCGCCCTCGATGCGAGTGACCGACAGCACGGCCGACTCGCCGGGGTCGATGCGGCGCGCCACGATGGTGTTGAGCTGGGCCACCAGCTGGCTCGCGGCCAGGATGGCATCGGGTGTGTGGTGCGGCTGCGCGGCATGGCCGCCGCGCCCGCGCACGGCGATGTCGAAGCGGTCGGCCGCGGCCATGATGGGCCCGGGCCGGGTCTGGGCGTGGCCCAGCGGCAGGTCGGGCCAGTTGTGCAGCGCGTAGACGCTGTCGCACGGAAAGCGCTCGAACAGGCCGTCCTCGATCATCTTGCGCGCGCCGCCCTGGCCTTCCTCGGCGGGCTGGAAGATGAAGTGCACGGTGCCGCCCCACCCGCGCGTGCGCGCCAGCTGGCGCGCCGCGCCGATCAGCATGCTGGTGTGGCCGTCGTGCCCGCAGCCGTGGTGTGCGCCCGGGTGGCGGCTGGCATGGGCGGCCGTGCCCAGTTCCACCATGGGCAGCGCATCCATGTCGGCGCGCAGGCCCACGCTGCGGGGCCCGCTGCCGCAGCGCAGCGTGCCGACCACGCCCGTGCCGCCGATGCCTTCGTGCACCTCCAGGCCGAGCAGCCGCAGCGACTGCGCCACGATGCCGGCCGTGCGCCGCTCCTGAAAGGCCAGCTCGGGGTGCGCATGCAGGTCGCGCCGCAGGGCAATGAGCTCGGGCAGCAGGTCGGCCACCGGCCGGGCGATGCGCTCCAGGCCCTCCAGGGCGGGCAAGCGCTCGTGGCCGTCCAGGCTCATTGCCCCGCCTCCACCGCGTCGGCCAGCTGGGCCAGCGTGTGGAAGTGGTAGTCCGGCACGGTGTGCTCGGACTCGATGGTGCCACCCGAGTCCTTCATGCCGTGCCGCCGTTCGATCCAGCAGGTGGTGATGCCCAGCCGCTTGGAGATGCCGATGTCGTGGTACTGGCTCTGCGCCACGTGCAGGTTGTCGGCCTGCCGGTAGCCCCAGGCGCCCTCGTAGCGGCCGCGGGCATAGGCGAAGTAGCGCGCGTCGGGCTTCTCGCACATCGCGTCGTCGCAGCTGAGCAGCAGGTCGAAGGGCGAGCCCAGGGCTTTCTGGAAGTGCTCCAGCGCCCACGCCTGGGCGTTGGTCATCGTCACGAGCTTGAAATGCCCGCGCAGGCGCTGCAGCGCCTGCACCGAGTCGGGGAACGCCGGCCAGTCGGCCACCGAGTCGCGCAAGCCGCGCGCCAGCGCCTCGCTGTCGGGCAGGCCCAGCGACGGCGCGATCGCATGCCAGCAGCGCTCCAGGTCGTCGGGATAGGCCCAGGTGTCGCCGCTCTTGCGGGCGGCTCGGTAGGCCGCGAGGAACGCCTCGTCGGTCACGGGGCTGCCGGGCACGGCCCGGCGCAGATAGGCGAGCATGCCGCCCTCGAAATCGATGAGGGTGCCGACCACGTCGAAGGTCAGCACTTTGAAATCACGCAAGGCCATGGGTCGCACTCCAGACAGCAGGAAACGGCGGAAAGCCGGCCACCGCAGGAAACGGCAGCGGCCACAGAACATTCACGGCCGAGCTTAGAACCGCGGCCGCCCCGCGTGGCACTGAAGCGGGGGCCGGCGACAGCAGCAAGTTGCGTTGTCCGGCGCATTGCGAAAGATTGTTTGCAGCCCCCCCCCCGGCCGCGCCGTCCTTCGCGGCGTCAGAACAGGCTGCCCTGCCCCCGCGCCAGCCCGGGCCGGTACTGCGACAGGTCCAGCTCCACGCGCTGGCGGTTCAGGCCCAGGCGCCGGCACGCGGTGGCGAACCGCTGGCGCACCAGGTCGGCCCACAGCCCCGTGCCCTTCATGCGCGTGGCGAAGTCGCTCTGGTAGCTCTTGCCCGCCGCGCGGGCCTCGGCGCTCAGGCCGTGCAGGTCCTGGATGCGGGCCATCACGCGCGCCGCGCGCTGCGGGTAGTGCAGCGCCAGCCACTCGCGCATGAGCGGCGCCACCTCCCAGGGCAGGCGCACCACGGTGTAGAAGGCGGTCGTGGCGCCGGCATCGCGCGCGGCCTCCAGCACCTGTTCCATGTCTTCGGTGATGAACGGGATCTGCGGCGCCACGCTCACGCCCACGGGCACGCCGGCCTCGGCCAGCGCGCGGATGGTGCGCAGGCGCC
>NZ_BAAJYT010000211.1:0-6124 GCF_057541515.1 Acidovorax sp. KNOB132 | reverse complement strand
GGCTGCGCGGCCTCGCCGGGCTGCAGGTGCTGGAGGACAGCGTGGCCGCCGGCGGTGCGCAGGGCACCTGGCCCACCCTGCTGGTGCTGCTGCCCCACGCCGCGGCCCGCGAGGCCGCGCTGGAGTCCCTGTGGGGTGCCGGCCTGGGCGTGGGCGTGCCTTTCGTGCACGTGCTGCCCGACTACGGGCGCTACGCCCACCTCGTTTCGGCGGAAGACCGCGCGGCAGGGCTGCCCCAGGCCCGGCGATTCGCCACGCAGGTGCTGTCCATCAGCAACAGCCCCTGGCTGGACGACGCGGGCTTCGAGCGGGTCTGCGCCACGCTGGCGCAGGCGGTGCGGACTCGGCCCCGCGCGCCGTTCAATCCGCCGCCATCGCCAGCTGCCCCAGCAGCACCCGATTGAACGCCGCCTGCTGCGCCTGCCACTGCGGCAGCGCCGCGTCGGCCTGGGCCGTGTCCTGCCCGTCGCCCGCACTGAGCCACCGCTTCCACGCCGTGCGGTAGCGGTGCACGGACACCTCGCCCGTCACGTCGCTGCCCACGAGCTGCCCGCGCAGCGCGGAGATCAGGGCGGCGCCGTGGTGCGCGCCCAGGACGCCCTGGTCCCAGTTGGTGCGCACGACCGAGGGCGAGAACGCGTCCTTGTCGATGCTGAGGTAGGTGGGCTGGCGGTGGGCCGAGAGCACGCGGTACAGCGTGGCGGCGAGCGCGTCGGCATCGGGCAGGCTGCGAAACCGCGCCTGCAGGCCCAGCCAGCGCGCCCAGCGCGTATCCACCCCCACGCTCCAGTAGGTGAGCCGGCCGGCCCGCAACGGCGCGAGGTAGTTCTCCCACGCGTGGCGCAGGCCGATGTCGCCCGAGGTGATGCCGACCACGTGCACGTGCGACACCTGCGGCAGCATCGCCACGCGGCGCACCCACGAGCCGCAGTGCACGCCGAACGGAAAGCGCATGTTGTCCGGGTGGTTGTCCAGCACCACCACGCGCAGGGGCCGCGCGGTGGTGTGCCCGCGCGCGGCGATGCAGCGGGCGATCAGCGGCCAGCTCAGGTGGTGGAAATCGCCACTGCCCATGAAGACCGGGCCGTGGCGGTCGAAGGCCGGCAGCCGGGCGTCGAGCAGGCCGCCGAAGGCCCGGATGCGGGCCAGGCCGCAGCCGAACCGCAGCGCCTCGTGCCAGTCCTGCGCCAGATCGATGCGCCGCTCGTCCGGCAGCGCCCCCGACGGCGCCGTCGAGGTCGAGCACGACCGGTGGCCAGTCGGCCGGTCTCATGCGGCCTCCGCGCGGTCGCGCCACTGCCGGTCGCTCTCGAAGCGCCCGGCGAACCGCCGCGCCAGGGCGCGCAGCACGGGCTGGCGCACGTACACCGCGTGGCGCGTGAAGGTGAAGCGCGCGCCCAGGCTGCGCTTGACCTCCGGGTCCGTCCAGCCGGCGACATAGTGCGTGAGGCCGTGCGCCAGCGCGTATTCGAGGTTTTCCATCCAGCTCACGAAGTACAGGTTGGCCTCGCGCGCTGCCGGGTAGGCCAGCCCGATGTACTTGTCCACCAGGCGGCCGCCATGCACGTAGCACAGGTTCCAGCCCAGCAGCTCGCCCGTGGCGGCGTGGCGGTATTCGAAGGCGATGCCGCCGCTGGACGCATCGCGCAGCACGGCGGCGAAGAAGCCGCGGGTGAGCCGGTCGAAGTGCACCTCGCTCTGCGCGTACACGGCCTCGTACAGCGCGTAGTAGGCATCCACCACGGCGTCATCGGCAAAGGCCTCGCCCGTGGCGATGTGGCGCACCGCCAGCCCCGCGCGGCTGCGCAGCTTGCGGCGCAGGTTCTGGCGCCGGCTGGCGGACAGGCGGCCCAGGTAGTCGGCGATGCTCGCGAAGTCGATGGGCACATAGGCCAGCGCCTGCCCTTCGACCAGCACGAAGCCCTGGCGCTCGCAGGCGTGCGCCAGGGCGGCCGCGTAGGCGTTGTCGGCTTCGGACAGCAGGGGCGACTGTTGCGGCAGGTCCTTGATGATGGCCAGCGCGAAGCGCCGCCCCGGCCCCGCGCGCACGGCCTGCGCCAGGGCTTCGGGCGCGGTGCCATCCGCGGGCAGCGGCGCGTATTCGGTCACCGTGGTGCCCACGAACCCCGTGGCCACCCTCAGCCAGCGGGACCAGCGCGCGAACAGCGGCAGCGCCCGCACCCGGGCCTTGAGGGCATCGTCCGCCGTGGTGAGCAGGTCCAGCGGCGCCGCGAAGGCCGGCGCCGGCAGGCCCTGCAGCACCGTGAAACCCTGCGGCGGGTGCGCCGCGAAGTGCCCGGTCAGCGCCTGCGGCTCGAGCGCGTTGCGCCAGGGCATCAGCTGCGCTTGGCGCGCGTCAGGAGCTGCTCCAGCAGCACCAGGGCCTCGTCGATCTCGGGGCGCGTGATCATGAGCGACGGCGCCAGCGTGATGACGTTCTTGTAGTAGCCGCCCACGTCCAGCACCAGGCCGCGCTTCTGGCCTTGGTATTCGAGATTGCCTTCCAGGCCGATGTCCACCATCTTGTCCAGCAGCGCGCGGTTGGGCGTGAAGCCGTCCTCGGTGCAGATCTCGGCCCGCAACGCCAGCCCCAGGCCGTCGACGTCGCCGATCTCCTTGTGGCGCTTTTGCAGGTCCTTGAGGCCTTCCAGGAAGTAGGCGCCGCTGTCGCGCACCTGGGCGCCGAAGTCCATCTCGTGCGTCATCTTCATCACCTCCAGGCCGAGCGCCGTGCCCAGCGGGTTGGAGGCGAAGGTGGAGTGCGTCGAGCCCGGCGGGAAGATCGTGGGGTTGATCAGTTCCTCGCGCGCCCACAGGCCGGACAGCGCGTTCAGGCCGTTGGTCAGCGCCTTGGCGAACACCAGCACGTCGGGCTTCACGCCGAAGTTCTCGACCGACCACAGCGTGCCGGTGCGCCAGAAACCCATCTGGATCTCGTCCACCACCAGCAGCACGCCGTGCTCGTCCAGCACCTTCTTGAGGCCCTTGAAGAAATTGGCCGGTGGCACCACGTAGCCGCCCGTGCCCTGGATGGGCTCGACGTAGAAGGCCGCGTATTCGCACTGGCGCGTCTTGGGGTCCCACACGGCGTGGTATTCGTTCTCGAACTTGCGCGCGAACTCCTGCACCAGCGATTCGGAGTATTCCTCGGCCGTCATGCCCTTGGGGCGGCGGAAGGGATAGGGAAACGGCAGGAACTGCGCGCGGTCGCCGAAGTGGCCGAAGCGGCGGCGGTAGCGGTAGCTGGAGGTGATGCTGGAGGCGCCCAGCGTGCGGCCGTGGTAGCCACCCTCGAAGGCGAACATCAGGCTCTTGCCGCCGCTGGCGTTGCGCACCACCTTGAGCGAATCCTCGATGGCCTGCGCGCCGCCCACGTTGAAGTGCACGCGGCCCGCGTTGCCCCACTTGGCTTCGGCGTCCTGGGCGATGAACTTCGCCAGCTCGATCTTCGTGGGGTGCAGGTACTGGCTGGCCACCTGCGGCAGGGTCTGCAGCTGGCGGATCATGACCTCTTCCAGCCGCTTGTTCTTGTAGCCGAAGTTCACGGCCGAGTACCACATCTGCAGGTCGAGGTAGGGCGTTCCCTCGGCGTCGTACATGTAGCTGCCGTCGCAGCCGTCGAAGATCTTGGGCGGGTTGACGTAGTGAACGGTGTCGCCGAAGGAGCAGTACTTGGCTTCGTCCGCGAGGAGCTGGGCAGCGTCGATGGTCATGAAAGAAAGACTCCGGAAAAAAGATTTCGGCGAAGTCTGCGCAGCCAACCTTGATCGACTATCGAGCTTTTGTGCGCACTTTGTGCAGACGGCAGGAAAACGCCGCCACGCTCAGGCCGTGCCGCCCGGCGGCAGCGCCGCCTCGGCGTGCCGCAGGTCCACGTTCGCCTGCAGGAAATCCAGCACGGCGCGCGTGCGCGGGGGCAGCCGGTCGGGACGGCCGATGTAGACGGCGTGGATGGGCTCCAGGTCGCCGGCATTGAACGCCTCCAGCACCGGCACCAGGCGCCCGCTCGCCACATCGTCCCAGGCGTGGTAGAGCGACAGCCGGGCCAGCCCCGCGCCCTCCAGCGCCAGTCGGCGCATCACGTCGCCGTCGTTGACGCGGATCGCATGGCCGATGTCCACGGCCACGCGCTGACCTTCCACCATGAAGGGCCAGTGCGGAATGGCGCGCGGGTAGTTCCAGCCCAGGCGCACGTGCCGATGCAGGTCGTCAGGATGGCGGGGCTCGCCGTGGCGCGCGAGGTATTGCGGCGCGGCCACGACGATCTGGCGCGTGTGGCCCAGCAGGCGCGCCACCATGTCCGAGGCGGGCAGCGCGCCCCAGCGGATCGCGATGTCGATGCCCGCGTCCGCCAGGTCCACCACGTGGTCGGTGAAGTACAGGTCCAGGCTGAGACCGGGGTGCAGCGCCCGCAGGCGCGGCACCAGCGGCAGCAGCAGCACGGCGCCCGTGGACGTGCTGGCACCGATGCGCACCGTGCCCCGCGGCGCGCTGCGGGCCGCCACGTCGGCCTCCAGATCGTTCAGGTCGGCCAGCAGGCGCTTGGCCCCCTGGTACAGCTGCGTGCCCTCCGGCGTGAGCAGCACGCGCCGCGTGCTGCGCTGGAGCAATTGCACGCCCAACCGCGCTTCCAGCCGCGACATCGCCTTGCTGATGGCCGAGGGCGACACGCCCAGTTGCCGCGCCGCAGCGGACAGGCTGCCGCGCTCGGCCACCAGCACCAGCACCTCCAGTTCGCCGGACCGGTGGGTTTCGGCCGTGGTGCTGTCGGGCTGGGGCTGGGATCGAGGCATCGGAGGCACTGGACGATGGGGTTCGGGAGGTGGGAAAAAGAAAGCCAAAAGGCCGCCGATTTGTGCCCATGAGGCACAAAGGCCTTTCCATTATTCCCGCTACACAAAAGCCCTTGGGGCCGTCACATTCCAGGCATCGACCCATCTTCGTCCCTGTGGACGCTTTTTTCCATGCCTCTCTCCCTCCTCGCCCTGGCGGCCGGTGCCTTCGGCATCGGCACCACGGAATTCATCATCATGGGCTTGCTCACGCAGGTGAGCCAAGACCTGCACATCTCCATTCCCACCGCCGGCACGCTGATCTCGGGCTACGCCATCGGCGTGGCCGTGGGCGCGCCGGTGCTGACGCTGCTCACGCGGCAGTGGCCGCGCAAGCGCCTGCTGCTGGCCCTGATGCTGATCTTCATCGCCGGCAACGCGGCGGCCGTGGTGGCCCCCGGCTATGGCTGGCTGCTGGCGGCACGCGTGCTGACGGCGCTCACGCACGGCACCTTCTTCGGCGTCGGAGCGGTGGTCGCCACCGGGCTGGTGCCGCAGGAGAAGAAAGCCTCGGCCATCGCGCTCATGTTCTCGGGACTCACCCTGGCCACCCTGCTGGGCGTGCCGGCGGGCGCCTGGATCGGCCAGCACTTCGGCTGGCGCATGGCCTTCGCCGCCGTGGCGGTCGTGGGGGTGGCGGCCCTCGCGATCCTGGCGGCCTTCGTGCCGCGCGATGCGGGCCGGCCGGCCGCCACGCCCCTGCGGCAGGAGCTGGCCGTGCTCGCCCGCGCCCAGGTGTGGCTGGGCCTGGGCATCACGGTGTTCGGCTTCGCCGGCGTGTTCGCGCTCTACACCTATGTGGAGCCGCTGCTCACCCAGGTGACGCACATGGACGGCGCGTGGGTGGCCCTCACGCTGCTGCTGTTCGGCGCGGGCCTGGCGGCCGGCAACCTGCTGGGCGGCAAGCTGGCCGACCGGGGCGTGATGCGGGCGCTGGCGATGTCCATCGGCGCCCTGATGCTGGTGCTGGTGGCCGGCCGCTGGGCCTTCGGCCATGCCGGCGTCGCCATGGCCTACGTGGTGGTGCTGGGCACCGCCGCCTTCGCCACCGTGGCGCCCATGCAGATGCGCGTGCTGCAGCAGGCGGGGCCCGAAGGCGCCACGCTGGCCTCCAGCCTCAACATCTCGGCCTTCAACCTGGGCAACGCCATCGGCGCGTGGCTGGGCGGGCTGGCGATCGCCCAGGGCCTGGGCCTGCTCTCGGTGACCTGGGTGGCCGCCGCCCTCGCGGCGCTGGGGGCTGGCGCTGGTGGGCGCGAGCACCCGCCGCGACGGACGCGCCCCACCGAAGG
>NZ_BAAJYT010000210.1:0-6177 GCF_057541515.1 Acidovorax sp. KNOB132 | reverse complement strand
CGCGGCACCCGGTCGATCACGCACAGCGTTCCGAGCGCCTGCCCGGTCGAGGTGATGAGCGGCGCGCCGGCATAGAACTTGATATTGGGCTCGCCCGTGACCAGCGGGTTGTCGGCAAAGCGTTCGTCCCGCGAGGTATCGCTCACGATCATCACGCTTTCCGGCACCTGGATCGCGTGGGCGCAGAAGGAATGCGCGCGGGGCGTCTGTCGCGCTGCCAGCCCCACCTTGGCCTTGAACCACTGCCGGTCGGCATCCACCAGCGAAACGAGCGCGATGGGCGTCTGGCACAGGGCCGCCGCCAGCCGGGCGAACTCGTCGAAGGCCGCTTCCTCGTCCGTGTCCAGGATGCGCATGGATTCCAGTTCGGCCTGGCGCAGCAGTTCCGACTGTGCCGCATCCGCCGCGGCCGATGGGGGCAGTGCCGCGCGCACCTTGCGGCGGCGCGGCCGCGCGGCGTCCGCGCCGCGGTGGATGCTGTCGTGCAGCACCTGCGCCAGTTCGTCCAGCGAATAAGGCTTGGGCAGCAACGTGAAGCCATGGTCGGGGCTTTGCGCCAGCACGTAGCTGTAGCCGCTGGACAGCACGATGGGCAGGGCCGCGCCATAGCGCTGGCGGATCTCGCGGCCCAGTTCGATGCCGCTCATGCCGGTCATGACCACGTCGGAGAACACCGCCACGAAGCGGCCCGGGCCGGCCTTCAAGGCCTCCAGCGCCTTCTCGCCGCTGGCCGTGACCACGGTGGTGTAGCCCAGTTCGTGCAGGGTCTGCTCGACGGATGCCGAGACTTCCGCGTTGTCCTCCACCACCAGCACGCAGCCACCGTTGCCCAGGGCCAGCCGGTCGTCGCCTTCGGCGGCCTGCGCGTCGTAGCCGGGGCGCGCGGCGCGCGGCAGGTACAGGGTGAAACGGCTGCCCTCACCCAGCGTGCTTTCCACACGGATGTCGCCGCCGGACTGCTTGGCGAAGCCGAACACCTGCGACAGGCCCAGCCCCGTGCCGTGGCCCACGCCCTTGGTGGTGAAAAAGGGCTCGAAGATCTGCGTGAGGTGCTCGGGCGCGATGCCCGTGCCGCTGTCGATGATGGACACGGCCACGAATTTGCCCGGCACCGCGGGCTGCGACTGCAGCGCGGGAATCTCGGAGACGGCCCGCACCTCGATGGTGAGCTTGCCGCTGCCCTGCATGGCGTCGCGGGCATTGACGGCCAGGTTCACCAGGGCGGTGTCGAACTGGCTCGGGTCGGCGTGCACGAAGCAGGCCGTCTCCGCCAGGTTCAGCTCGATCTCGATGCGCGCGCCCGCCAGGCTGGCGATCATGTCGCTGACCGCCCGGGTGTTGTGCCCGGCATCGAACACCGTGGGCTGCAGGGCCTGGCGCCGCGCGAAGGCCAGCAGCTGGCCCGTGAGCTTGGTCGCCCGCGTCACCGCGTTGGAGATGGACTCCATGAAACGGTGGCGCCGCTCGTCAGTGAGCTGCACGCGCCGCAGCAGGTCGATCGACGTGCGGATGACCGCCAGCACGTTGTTGAAATCGTGCGCGACCCCGCCGGTGAGCTGGCCGATGGCTTCGAGCTTTTGCGACTGGCGCAGCGCCTCTTCGGCCGTGCGCTCGCGCGTCACGTCGCGCGCCACCGCATGGACCAGGCCCTCCTCGGGCACGGCGGTCCAGCTCAGCAGGCGGTAGCTGCCGTCTTCCTTGCGCCAGCGGTTTTCGAACACCAGCGTGGGCGCGCCGGCCTCCAGCCTGGCCAGTTCGGCGGCCATGCCCTCGGCATCTTCGGGGTGGATGAATTCGGCCACGGCATGGCCGGCCATCTGGGGCTTTTCCCATCCCAGAAGGCGCGTGGCGGCGGGATTGACCGCGGCGATCACGCCCTGGAAGTCGCACACCAGCATCAATTCGCGCGAGAGCGCCCACAAGCGGTTGCGGTCGCGCACGCTTTCGGCTTGCACCAGCTTTTGCTCGTGGATGTCGGTGCTGGTGCCGATCCACCGGCTGATGGCCCCGCCCCCCGTTTGCAGGGGCAGCGCCCGCACCAGATGCCAGCGCATCTCGCCGTCCGCGCGGCGGATGCGGAACTCGGTTTCATACTGTTCGCCGGAGGCGACGCTCGCCTGCCACAGCTGGGACACCGCCGGCAGGTCTTCGGGGTGCACGAGGCTCTTCCATCCGTCGCCGTCCAGCGTGCCCGGTTCGGCCTGGCTGTATTCATAGACCCGGTCGTTGAACCAGTCCAGCTGGCCATCGCTCCGGGCGGTCCACACGTGGCTGGGCAGCGACTGGGCGAAGGTGCGGAACTCCGCCGCGCTGTCGGCCACCGCCTGCAGCGCCGCCTTGCGGTCAGTGATGTCCTGCACCACACCGACCATGCGAACGATCGCACCGTCCGGGCTGCGCACGAATTCGGCCTTGCGGGCGATCCAGCGCAGGGCGCCATCGGTGGCGCGGCGGATGCGGTACTCCACATCCAGCGGGGCCGATTCGGCGTTGCGGGTTTCGCGGGCGGAGCGGACCTCGGCGTCCTCGGGAATCACCAGCGCTTCCAGCGCCTTGGCGGGGATGGTCTCGGCCTCGGGCACGCCGAAGATGCGATAGAACTCGCGCGTGCCGTACAGCAGGTCGGTGGCCAGTTCGAGGGAGAACGTGCCCACACCGCCCGCCTTCTGCGCGCGGTGCAGGCGTTCTTCGGACTGGCGCAGCGCCTCGGCCGCGCGGTGCTGCTCGGTACGGTCGCGCAGCACCTTCACGAAGCCGATCGGCGTGCCGTCACCATCGCGGATCGGCGTCATCTCGCCGTTGGCCCAGAAGCGCTCGCCGGATTTGCGCACATGCCAGCGCTCGTCGGTGCCCACGCCCCGCGTGAGCGCGGCCTGCATCTCCATCTCCATGCGGTGCGCGGCGCGGTCCTCGGGGGTGAAGATCCGGGCGGCGTTATGGCCCAGCATTTCGGATTCCGTCCAGCCGAGCACGCGGCGGGCACCTTCGTTCCACCGCGTGACCTGGCCCTGCAGGTCGAACGCGATGATGGCGTAGTCGATGGCGCTGTCCAGGATCTGGCGGTTGCGGATGTCGGTATCCGGCAAGGGTGCCGATGGCGCGGCGGCCTCGCTCCACTGCGCGATCGCGGCCTGCACGGACTGCGGCCAGTGCACGGCGGGCCCCAGGGGGGTCAGGGACCAATCGAACTCGGAGATCGCTCGCGCGTCGTGGCGGCTACCCGGGGAATCGGCAGAGCCGGCGGCCGCTGGGCCGGGGACGGTGTGCATTGAGAAAAAACCTTTGAATCGCTCGCTCGTTTGGGTGTCGATGTGCAGTCGGGCCCGGCCGTTGCCGGCGGTCTCGCAGCGCTGCGCAGCTTGTCATCATGCCTTTTTTCCAAAAGGCCCGGCGACCCGCCGGGCCGCCGGGCCGGGGCTCAGCCTGGCCCGCCGAACCGCTCGCGGTAGGCCTGCGGGGTGATCCCCAGGCGGCGCAGAAACAGCCGGCGCAGCGGCTCGTCCGACCGGAAACCCACCCGCGCCGCCACGGTTTTGAGCGGCAGGCCGTTCTCTTCCTCCAGCAGCCGGCGGGCGCCTTCCAGCCGGGCGGTCTCGATGAAGTCCGAGGGGCTTTGCCCGCATTCCTGCAGGAACACCCGGCGGAAGTTGCGCTCGCTCATGGCCGCCCGCGAAGCGAGCTGCTGCAGGGGCAGGGACTCGGCCAGGTGCGACAGCACCCACGCCTGCACCTCGCGGATGCCCGGGTGGCGCGTGCCCTGGCTGGCCAGGTGCATGCTGAACTGCGATTGCCCGCCGGGGCGCTTCAAGTACATCACCAGGTCGCGCGCCACCTCCAGCGCCAGGGTGCGGCCGAAGTCCTCCTCCACCAGGGCCAGCGCCAGGTCGATGCCGGCGGTGACCCCGGCCGAGGTCCACAGGTTGCCGCTGCGCACGTAGATCGCGTCGGCATCCACGCGCACGGCGGGGAAACGGCGCTGCAGCAGATCGGCCACGCTCCAGTGCGTGGCCGCCTGCGCGCCGTCCAGCAGGCCGGCCGCCCCCAGGAAGAAGCTGCCCGAGCACAGCGCCACCATGTGCCGCACCCGCGGCGCCGTGGCCGCCGCCCAGGCCACCACGCCGGGGGAGGCCGCCAGCGCCGTCTCGATGTCGCGCGACCCCACCACCAGCGCGATGTGCGGATCGGGCCCCTGCCCCAGCTGGCGCGTGGCCCGCAGCGACATGGCCGTGTCGGAAGGCACGTCGCCCAGCCCTTGAGCCGCCACCGATACCGCATAGCCCGGCGGCTGGCCGCGCCGCGCCAGGTGCACGTTGGCATAGTCGAACACCGACATGGGGCCGATCGCCTCCAGGGCCTTGAAGCCGGGGTAGACGACGATATCGACGGTGTAGGGAGTGGACATGACGGGCAGAAACCAAGAAATCAAAAGACGGCGGGCGGCACGACCCGCTCCAGCGGCCAAGATGCCCGGCACGGCGGCCAAACACGGCCGGGGCCCGCGCGGCGCGCGGCGGAGCGGGCCAAACGCTTTTACGCTCGCGGCACCGGCATGCAGGACCGTCCGGGCGCCGCCCGGGCCGGATTGGCGCAGCGATTGTCGCCGGCCGATCCGGCCATGCAAGGCGGCCGGACCTGCCGCATCTGCTAGAAAGACTGCTGCAGACGCCCGATGCGCCGCGCCCGCCGGCATAAGACGCCGCCGTGCCCCTCCCTTTTGCGAGCCACCGAACCACCCACTGACAGGAGCCCCATCCCATGAAAACCCAAGCCGCCGTCGCCTGGAAGGCCGGAGAACCCCTCACCATCGAAACCGTGGACCTGCAGGGCCCGAAATTCGGCGAGGTGCTGGTCGAAATCAAGGCCACCGGCATTTGCCACACCGACTACTACACCCTCTCGGGCGCCGACCCGGAAGGGATCTTTCCCGCCATCCTGGGCCACGAAGGCGCGGGCATCGTGGTGGACGTGGGGCCGGGCGTGACCACGCTCAAGAAGGGCGACCACGTGATCCCGCTGTACACGCCCGAATGCCGCCAATGCAAGTTCTGCCTGTCGCGCAAGACCAACCTGTGCCAGTTGATCCGCGGCACGCAGGGCAAGGGCCTGATGCCGGACGCCACCAGCCGCTTCAGCATCGACGGCCAGCCCATCTTCCACTACATGGGCACGAGCACGTTCAGCAACTACACCGTGGCCCCCGAGATCTCGCTGGCCAAGATCCGCGAGGACGCCCCGTTCGACAAGGTCTGCTACATCGGCTGCGGCGTGACCACCGGCATCGGCGCGGTGCTGTTCACTGCCAAGGTGGAGGCCGGCGCGAACGTGGTGGTGTTCGGCCTGGGCGGCATCGGACTGAACGTGATCCAGGGCGCCAAGATGGTGGGCGCGGACAAGATCATCGGCGTGGACATCAACCCCGCCCGCCAGGAGATGGCGCGCCAGTTCGGCATGACGCACTTCATCAACCCGAATGAGGTCGAGAACGTGGTGGACGCCATCGTGCAGCTGACCGACGGCGGCGCGGATTATTCCTTCGAATGCATCGGCAACACCAAGGTGATGCGCCAGGCGCTGGAGTGCACGCACAAGGGCTGGGGCCGCAGCATCATCATCGGCGTGGCCGAGGCCGGCGCCGAGATCAGCACGCGCCCCTTCCAGCTCGTGACGGGCCGCAAGTGGGAAGGCTCGGCCTTCGGCGGCGCCCGGGGCCGCACCGACGTGCCCAAGATCGTGGACTGGTACATGGAGGGCAAGATCGACATCGACAGCCTGATCACCCACACCATGCCCCTGGCCGACATCAACCACGGGTTCGACCTGATGAAGCGCGGCGAGTCGATCCGCGGCGTGGTCATCTACTGACCGCCCCGCGGCAGACCCAGATGGTGCCCGCCATGGACCGCATGGAACCCCTGCGCCGGATCGAGGCCGGCGTGCTCGACGTCGCGTATTTCGAGGCCGGCCCCGCCGGGGGGCCGCCCGTCGTGCTGCTGCACGGCTTTCCCTACGACATCCACGCCTATGCCGAGGTCGCGCCGCGGCTGGCCGCGCAAGGGTGCCGGGTGGTGGTGCCGTTCCTGCGGGGCTACGGCCCCACGCGGTTCCTGAGCGCGGCCACGCCCCGCTCGGGCGAGCAGGCGGCGCTGGGCGCGGACCTGCTGGCGCTGCTCGATGCGC
>NZ_BAAJYT010000209.1:0-6228 GCF_057541515.1 Acidovorax sp. KNOB132 | reverse complement strand
CCGATGCCGCGCAGGTGGCCGGCATGCTGGCGCACTGGGAGCGCGCGCTGGTGGACATCGGCTTTCTCGACCCCGCCGCGCCCAAGAAGCTCATGCCGCGCCTGAACCAGTTGTTCAACCGCGCGCAACTCACGCCCGAGGAAATCCACATCCTGCGCGGTGTCGCCAAGGCCATGACCGGCGCCGCGCAGGCAAAGCGCTAGACTCGGCGGCTCTTTTTCCGCTGCGCCCCCACGCCCCACCACCCCATGTTTGCCCGCCTGCGCTCCGACGTCCAGTGCATCCTCGACCGCGACCCCGCCGCGCGCAGCACCTGGGAGGTGGTCACCTGCTACCCCGGCCTGCACGCGATCTGGCTGCACCGACCGGCGCACTGGTGCTGGCGCCACGGCCTGCCGTGGCTGGGGCGCTTCATCTCGCATTTCGCGCGCTGGATGACCGGCATCGAGATCCACCCGGGCGCCAGGATCGGCGAGCGCGTCTTCTTCGACCACGCCATGGGCGTGGTGGTCGGCGAGACCGCCGAGATCGGCGACGGCTGCACCATCTACCAGGGCGTGACGCTGGGCGGCACCTCGCTCTACAAGGGCGCCAAGCGCCACCCGACGCTGGGCAAGGACGTGGTGGTGAGCGCCGGCGCCAAGGTGCTGGGCGGCTTCGAGGTGGGCGACGGCGCCAAGATCGGCAGCAACGCGGTGGTCATCAAGCCTGTGCCGCCAGGCGCCACGGCCGTGGGCATCCCGGCCCGCATCATCCCCTCCAAGGCCGGCCAGAGCGCCGACGTGACCGAGCCGCAGGCCGCGCGCCCCTTCACTGCCTACGGCATCACGCAGGAAGACGATCCGCTCTCGCAGGCCATGCGCGGCCTGATCGACAACGCGTCGTCGCAGGAGCACCAGATCGCGCTGCTGTGGCAGGCCATCGAAAAGCTTTCGGCCAACCCGCAGGCACCGGCCAAGGACTGCGTGCCCTGCGACGCGGCGCGCGAGGAGCAGTTCCAGGCGGACAAGCTCAACGAGCTGGTGGGGAAGTAGCCGGCGCGTTGGCAGGTGGCCGGTGGCGGCCCCGGCTTCGGTGTGCAAGCCAAAAAGGCCTGCAGCACAATAAATACTAGGGCGTTATGCTATAAAAAATATAGCATCAGCGCCGCACGGCCGATTTCGGCCGGAACGCCTTGCACACCGCGTCGTGCGTTTCCAGGTACGGCCCGCCGATCAAATCGATGCAGTAGGGCACCGCGGCGAAGATGCCCGGCACGATCTGGCTGCCGTCCTCGCTCCGCAGGCCCTCCAGCGTTTCCGCAATCGCCTTGGGCTGGCCGGGCAGGTTGACGATGAGCGTGCTGCCGCGCACCACCGCCACCTGGCGCGAGAGGATGGCCGTGGGCACGAAGCGCAGGCCGATCTGGCGCATCTGCTCGCCGAAGCCCGGCATCTCCTTGTGGGCCACGGCCAGCGTTGCCTCGGGCGTCACGTCGCGCAGGGCGGGGCCCGTGCCGCCCGTGGTCAGCACGAGGCTGCAGCCGGCGGTGTCGGCCAGCTCGATCAGCGTGGCGCTGATGGTGGCCTGGTCGTCGGGGATCAGCCGGGGCTCGAAGGCGATGGGGTTGCGCAGCGCGCGGGTAAGCCAGTCCTGCAATGCGGGCAGGCCCTTGTCCTCGTAGACGCCGGTGCTGGCCCGGTCGCTGACGGAGACGATGCCGATGCGCACCGGCTCGAAGCCGCCGGTCGCGGCAGGTGCCACGGCCTCAGGCATCGCGGCCGGTCTCTTCGTGGCGGGCGTGGGTGGCCGCGTCTTCCATCTGTTCGCGCACGAGCTGGAACAGCTCGCGGTAGGCGCGTCCCTTGCGCGGGGCCAGGCCCTCGGACACCTGCACGTTCGCGGTCTTGCCCTCGGGCTGCGCATCCTTGCGCGCCTGGCGGATCAGCGCGCGGATCTGCTGCGTGTCGGTGCGCGGAAAGCGCTCCAGCCAGTCGGGCAGTGCGGCGTCGTCGGCGATCAGCCGGTCGCGCCAGCGCTCGGAGGCGTGCAGCGCGAGCTTTTCGGCGGCCGAGCCGTTGTGCTGCTCGTCCAGCGCGCCTGGGCGGCGGCCACGGCGGCGGGATCGAGCTGGCGCATGATCTTGCCGACGTACTGCATCTGGCGGCGCTTGCCCTCGAAGTTGGTGATGCGCCGGGCCTCGGCCAGCGCGTCGCGCAGCTTCTCGGGCAGCTGCAGGCGTTCCATCAGGTCGGCGCGCAGCGTGAGCAGGTCTTCGCCGAGCTTCTGCAGCGCATCGCTCTCGCGCTTCAGGTCGGTCCGGCTCGCTTCGTGCGTGCCTTTGAGCTCGGCTTTCAGTTCGATGTCCAGCTCGCTGCCTTCGGCAACGAACTGGCCTCGCACGTAGTAGCCTTTTTTGGGTTTGCGTGACATGGTGGGGGCAATGGGAGGGGCACGTGTGTGCCCATACAGGCTTCGGCACCTTGGTGCCGAAGGCGGCAAGTATCATAGCCGCCGATATGAATACACCCAGCCCACGCGCCGCCGGCGCCGCCCCGAAGACACCCGACAGCGGTTTCAGCTACACCCGCCCGTTTTTCGAAGACCTCGTGGACCGAGCCCTGGCGCACGCCAAGAAGCTGGGCGCCACCGACGCCGGCGCCGAGGCCTCCGAGGGCTGCGGCCTGTCGGTCAGCGTGCGCAAGGGCGAGCTGGAGAACGTCGAGCGCAACCGCGACAAGTCGCTGGGCGTGACGGTCTACATCGGCCACCGGCGCGGCAACGCCAGCACCTCGGACTTTTCCAGCGCCGCCATCGAGCAGACCGTGCAGGCGGCCTACGACATCGCCCGCTTCACTGCCGAAGACCCGGTGGCCGGCCTGCCGGACGAGGCCGACATCGCCCCCGAGGACTCGCACCGCGAGCTGGAGCTGTTCCACCCCTGGGCCATCACCAGCGAGGAGGCCGCGCGCATCGCCATGGAATGCGAAGCCGCCGCGCTGCAGACCAGCCGCCGCATCACCAACAGCGAAGGCGCGGGCGTATCGGCCCAGCAGAGCCACTTCTTCAGCGCCCACACGCGCGGCTTTCGCGGCGGCTATGCCAGCTCGCGCCACAGCCTGTCGGTGGCGCCCATCGCCGCGCTGCCCGGCAAGAATGCCGACATGCAGCGCGATGCCTGGTACAGCTCCATGCGCGATGCGCGCGAGCTGGCCGCGCCCGCCCAGGTGGGCCGCTACGCCGCCGAACGTGCCCTGAGCCGCCTGGGCAGCCGCAAGATCCCCACCACGCAGTGCCCCGTGCTGTTCGAGTCGCCCCTGGCGGCCGGCCTGCTGGGCGGCTTCGTGCAGGCCGTGAGCGGCGGCGCGCTGTACCGCAAGAGCACGTTCCTGCTCGACTCGCTGGGCAAGCCGGTTTTACCGAAGCACATCGACATCCTGGAAGACCCGTTCATTCTTCGCGGCAAGGGCAGCTCGCCCTTCGACGACGAAGGCGTGCGCGTGGCGCCCCGCAAGGTGGTGGATGCCGGCCGCGTGGAGGGCTACTTCCTCTCGAGCTACTCGGCGCGCAAGCTGGGCATGAAGACCACCGGCAACTCGGGCGGCTCGCACAACCTCACGCTCACCTCGCGCCGCACCCGCGCGGGCGACGACCTCGACGCCATGCTGAAAAAGCTGGGCACTGGCCTGTTCGTGATCGAGCTGATGGGGCAGGGCGTGAACTACGTGACGGGCGACTACTCGCGTGGCGCCAGCGGCTTCTGGGTGGAAAACGGCCAGATCGCCTACCCGGTGCATGAGATCACCATCGCCGGCAACCTGAAGGACATGCTGAAAGGCATCGAAGCCGTGGGCGCCGATGCCTACAACTACGGCGCCAAGACCGTGGGCTCGATCCTCGTGAACCGCATGAAGGTGGCGGGCAGCTGATGCAAAACGCAGCGGTGCCGAAAGCGCCGGCCCCAACAAAAAACCCGCCAGCGGCGGGTTTTTTGTTGGGCTGAACGAAAGCCGATCAGCGCTGGCGGCGCAGGCGGGCGATGCCGAACATGCCGAGCAGCGAGGCCATCAGGATCAGGCCCCATTCGGACACCGTGGGAATGGGCGATGCCGTCACCGCGGCCGCGGCCATCGCGTAGCTCACGGGGGCGTTGTTGGCCGTGCTGCGCGAGGTGTCGGTCACGGTCGATGTCAGGCAGGTATCGGTCGCGCCGCTGTTGCCCGTGCCCGTGTTCTGGCAGCCGGAGTTGTGGGTGGAGGTGCTGGTGGCGCCGGAGACGATCACGGCCGCGAAGCGGTCCGCCGTGGTGTGCGGTGCGGTGCCCGTCATCCACAGCACGGCCTGCATCAGGTTCACGTTCGTGATGTTGCCGGAGGCGTCCGTGGAGATGCGCAGCGTGTTCAGACGGGCGTTGGGGTCGGTGGAGGCCACGGTGTCCAGGCCGCTGGAGAAGCTGTAGGAGGTGACGGTCGAGCCGATCTCCAGGTTGCTGGCGTTGGCCGGCAGGTTGCCGGCCGTCGTGAACGTGCCGGTGACGTTGTTCGTGGTCAGGAAGTTGGCGCACAGGCTCGCGGGCGTCGTGGTGCAGTTCGTGTAGTTCTGCAGGCTGGCGTAGTTGCCGGTGCTGTTGATGTTGACCGTGGCACCGAACGACGTGCCTGCCGCCAGAGCGAGCACGGTGCCCAATAGGATTTTCCTCATAACCGCCTCCAAGGGTTAGTAATTGTTACCGCCTGAAAGTTTAATTCGGAACCGGGGGCGAATTTGTAAGTGTTGCGTGGGTGCCAATTTCGAAACCACCCCCTGGCGCGGCGCGCGATGGCATTGGCACCCATGTTCCCCCCGCATGGTCCCCGTCTCCCCATCTCCCCGGCGGGCCGCAGCGCGCCCGCACCCTCCGCCGCGGGGACCCTTCAATACGCGGCACCCGCCTGCGGAGGCACCGCCGCTGGCCCGCCGAACTGCGCGCGCAGCTTGCGTGCCGCGCCGACGAACATCAGCACGTCCACACCCACCGCCACGAAGGTGCAGCCCAGGTCCAGGTAGCGCTGCGCCAGCACGGGATCGGAGGTGAGCGTGCCGGCGGCCTTGCCGCTGGCGATGATGGTCCGCATGGCGCCTTCGATGGCGGCCTGCACGTCGGGGTGGCCGGGGTTGCCGCGGTGGCCCATGGACGCGGCCAGGTCGGCCGGGCCGATGAAGACGCCGTGCACGCCGTCCACCGCGCAGATGGCGGGCAGGTTCTGCAGCGCCGTCACCGTTTCGGCCTGCACCAGCAGGCAGACCTCGTCGTCGGCCACCTGCAGGTAGTCCGTGCGGCTGTTCCACTGCGACACGCGGGCCACGGCGCTGCCCACGCCGCGCGTGCCGTGCGGCGGGTACTGCGTGGCGGCGGCGATGGCGCGGGCCTGCTCGGCCGTGTCCACCATGGGCACGAGCAGGGTGCGCGCGCCGATGTCCAGCATCTGCTTGATGAGCGCGGTGCTGCCTTCCACCACGCGCACCACCGGCTGGGCGGGCTGCGCGGACACGGCCTGCAGCGTGGCCAAGGTGCTGCGCACGTCGTTGGGTGCGTGCTCGCCATCGATCAGCAGCCAGTCGTAGCCGGTGGTGGCCGCGGCCTCGGCCAGGTACGGGTCGGCCATCGACAGCCACAGGCCGATCTGGGGCTGGCGGGCGGCGAGGGCGGATTTGAAGGGGTTGTGTGCGGGCATGGTGCGGGTCGTGCGTGAAGCGAAGGGGAAGAAGAACGAAGGGTAGCCGGCCGGGCTCAGACCCCGGCCAGCAGGTGGCCGGGCGGCAGCGGCCGGCCCTGCAGGTGGTCCACGATGTTGCGCGCCGTGGCGGTGGCCACGCGCAGCGCGGCATCGCGCGTCACGCCGGCGACGTGGGGCGTCATCAGCACCTGGGGCAGGGTGTTGAGCGGGTGGTCCGCGGGCAGGGGCTCGGTGTCGAAGGTGTCCAGCCCCGCGCCGGCGAGGTGGCCGCTGCGCAGCGCCGACAGCAGGGCCGCTTCCTCCACCACCGGGCCGCGCGCGGTGTTGACCACAATGCTGCCGGGCCGCAGGCAGTCCAGCTCGCGCGCACCGATCAGGCCGCGCGTGCGGTCGGTCAAGGGGCAGTGCAGGCTCAGGATGTCCACGCGCGCCAGGAAGGCATGCAGGTCCGGCTCGGTGGCAAAGCCGTCGGCCTGGCCCGCCGGGCGCAGCACCAGCACCTGCGCGCCCAGCGCGGCGGCCAGCCGCGCGG
>NZ_BAAJYT010000208.1:0-6243 GCF_057541515.1 Acidovorax sp. KNOB132 | reverse complement strand
GGCCGCCACCTGGGCCTACGCGCGGGCCGTGGGCGCGGGACGCGCGCCGCGCCACCTGGGCCACAACCCGCTGGGCGGCTGGATGGTGGTGGCGCTGCTGGGCTGCATCGGTCTGCTGGGGTTCACCGGCTGGCTCTACACCACCGACTTGTTCTGGGGCTACGGCTGGCTCGCCAACCTGCACGAGGGCCTGGGCTGGACCCTGCTGGGCCTGGTCGCCCTGCACGTGGGCGGCGTGCTGTTCACCGGGTACAAGCACCGCGAGAATCTCGTGCGGGCCATGGTCACCGGGCGCAAGGCCCCGCCCACGGGCGACGACGTGCCCTGAGCGCCGGCAGGCCGGCGGATCGGCCGGCGGGGCTTCAGAAGCGGTGCTGCTGCGCGCACCCCATCACGTGGTTGCGGTCGTTGGAAATGCACTGGTAGAAGTCGCGCTTGACGCCCGTGGCCGATTCACAGTCGCCGACCGTGATGTGGCTGCGCGTGGCGCGGATCTTGCCCGCCGTGGCTTCGTATTGCTCGCGGGTCAGGTAGCCGTCGCGTGCGTTCTTGTCGCCGGTCTCCAGCATGGTGTCCAGGCCCGAGGTCGCGTTGCTCACCGCCCTGCCGCAGGACAGCGGCACCTTACCCGGCTGCGTCTTGGTCAAACCCTGCGCCAGGCCATTCACCTGGTCCTGCACGTCCCGGGGCAGCTTGCGCGGCGCGGCGGCGGAACCGGTCCCGCCGCTGCTGCCGAACGGCACCGTGTTGTGCAACTGCGGCTGCTCGGCCGTGGACAGGTCCGGCGGCTGCTGGCCATACTGCGTGCGGCCCTGCGCATCCACCCACTTGTAGACCGGCTGCGCCGAAACGGCCCCGCACAGCAACCCGGCTGCCACGGCGATGGCCGCAGCGGCCCCGATTCTCTTCTTGTTGGACATGGTTTTTTTTTTGAAACGGCCGCCCTCCGCGGCCGGGTGAAACCGCAGTGCCGGGCGCCCTCGCACCCGGCACCGCGCAGGAATCAGGGCAGGTCCTTGTTCGGCTCCGGCACCGCGGCATCGCGCGGCCCCACGCTGCCCAGCCGCCCCTTGAGCGACTGCGGCTGTCCGCTCAGGATCGCGGCGTACAGCGTCGTGTTGGCCAGCACCTTCTTCACGTAGTCGCGCGTTTCGCTGAAAGGCACGTTCTCCGCCCAGATGGCCGCCTCCAGCAGCGGGCCGTTGCGCCAGTTGCGCGGGCGGCCCGGGCCGGCGTTGTAGGCCGCAGCGGCCAGGGGCATGGAGCCGTCGAAATCGTCCAGCGCCAGCTTGAGGTAGGCGGTGCCGATGGTGATGTTGGTCTCGCGGTCGTTGATCTGGTCGGGCGTGAAATTCGCCATGCCGATCTTGCGGGCCGTCCAGCGGGCCGTGGCCGGCATCACCTGCATGAGGCCGGAAGCCCCCACGCCCGAGCGCGCGTCCATGACGAAGCGGCTTTCCTGGCGGATGAGCCCGTACACGTAGGCCGGGTCGAGCCCGATGGCCTGCGACCGCGCCACCACCGTGCTGCGAAACGGCATGGGAAAGCGCTGCGATGCGTCGAACGCCGCCTTGGTGCGCTCGCTGGTGTTGATGCAGCGGTCCCACACCTCGCGCTGGCAGGCGAACTCGGCGGCGGCCAGCAGCTCGCGGTCGGCCATGCCGCCCGGGCTGTGCAGGTTGGTGGCGTAGTTCCATTCGCGCACGCCTTCGCCGCGAAGCCCCAGCAAGATGGCGTACAGCCCGCGGTTGAGCGACGGGTTGGCGCGCACGGCGGCCTTTTCGTCGGGCGTCGGCGGCAGGGGCGCGGCCGGCAGCACCACGCGCTGGCCCAGCTCTTCCAGGGCCAGCATTTCATAGAAGCCGTTGGTGCCCGCGATGCGTTCGAGCAACTCGCGGGCGCGGGCCTTGTCTTCGTCGCCCGGGCGGTTGGACAGCCAGGCGCGGGCACGCCAGTAGGTCCACGTGCTGTCCTGGCGGGCGGTGGGCGACATGGCGTCGATGGCGCGCGCCACCTGCTTCCACTGCCCGGCCCGCAGGGCGGCGCGCACCTTCCAGCCCAGGGTGTCGTCGGACAGGTCGGCGTCCTTGGACACGTTGCCGAAGTAGCCCATGGCGTCCGGCGACAGCGCGATCGCCGTCTGCTTGCCGATCACGCCCCAGACCCAGTTGCGCTCCTCGGACGACAGCTGCACGCCCCACTTGGCATCCAGCAGCCGCGCCGCGGCGCCAGGGTCGGCCATGGCCATCTTGATGAGCCCGAGCACGACCAGCTCCTGGCGCACGCGCCCGGCGGCCGTGGCGCGGCTGGCCAGGAACTTGACGGGCGAATCGAATACCTCGCGCAGCTGCGGCAGCGCCTCGGGCGCCACGATCTCGACCGCGTTGCGCGTGGCGCGGGCGCGGTTGGCCTCGGCCGACAGGCGCGCCTTGCGCCAGATGTCCATGGCCGTGACCTTCTTGTCGGCATAGAACTCGGCCACCGCGTGCGTGCAGCCGTCGTCGGCCTCGCGCTGGCCGTACCAGTTGCGCAGCACCTCCTCGATGGCGCCGGCCGGCGCCGTGCCCTTGATCTGCTCGATCAGCAGCGCGTAGCAGCGCACCTCGCGGTCGTCTCCCATGCGGAACTGCGGATGCAGCTCGGAAAACTGCACCCAGTCGCGGCGCTGGCCCACCAGCAGCAGCCAGTCGTTGCGCAGGCGGTCTTCCTGGTAGGTGCCGGCGTAGCGCTGCAGGAAGGCGCCGACCTCCTGCGGCAGAGCCTCGCCGAGGCGGGCCCGCAACTCCCAGTAGGCGGCCCAGGGCTCGAGCACGTGGCCACGGGCACTCGGCAGCAACTGGGTGAGACGTTGCCGGTCGCCCTTGCGGAAGGCCTGCTGCATCTCCAGCAGGGTATCGTCACCCCGGTTTTGCGCGACCGCAAGGGTCGCGCCACCGGCGAGCAAGGCGCCCGCGACGAGCGGTGTCAGAATCTTGAGCAATTGCATTGGGGGAATTATGTGATGGACAAAGCAGCCCTGCGCCGCGCACTGGTAGAAGAACGCCTGAACCTCCCCGACCGCCTACAGCGGGCGGACCTGCTTCAGCGCGTCATGCGAATCTGGCTGGTGGACCGGCCCGACACCGTCATCGGGGCCTACTGGCCCATCAAGGGCGAGTTCGACCCGCTCCCGGCGCTGCACCGCTGGAAGGAAGACGGCGAGCTGCTGGACGAGCCCCAGCGGCGCCGCATCGGCCTGCCGGTGGTGGACAAGGTGCACAAGACCCTCACCTTCCATGCCTGGTACCCCGGCTGCCCCATGGAGGAGGACGCCTACGGCATCCCCAAGCCCAAGGACACCGAGGTGATCGTGCCCTCGCTGCTGTTCGTGCCTTGCGTGGGCTACGGCCCCGGCGGCTACCGGCTGGGCTACGGCGGCGGCTTCTACGACCGCACGCTGGCCACGCTGCAGCCAGTGCCCACCACGGTGGGCCTGGGCTTCACGCACGGCTACATCGACGACTTCGAGCCCGAGGCCCACGACCTGCCACTGAACGCCATCCTGAACGACAACGGCGTGGTCTGGCCGATCTGACCGGCCAGGGCGCCAGGCACCGCTGATGCGCGGCGCGCATCAGTCGCCTGGCGAAAAGGCATCGAAAGGCTGCTCGACGGCGTCGTAGGATGCACCTCCCGTTTTCCGAGGTGAATCCCATGTTCCAGCTCTACATCGGCAACAAGAACTACTCCTCCTGGTCCATGCGCCCCTGGGTGCTGCTGCGCCAGGCCGGCATCGCGTTCGAGGAAGTGCCGCTGCGTTTCGACAGCTTCGACGAAGGCTCGCAGTTCAAGCAGAAGATCCAGGCGGTCACGCCCACCGGCAAGGTGCCCGTGCTGGTCGACGGCGACCTGGCCGTGTGGGACACCCTGGCCATCGCCGAATACCTGGCGGAAAAGCACCCGGACAAGGCGCTGTGGCCTGCCGACCCGGCCGCCCGCGCACGGGCCCGCAGCGTCTGCGCCGAGATGCACAGCGGCTTCTCCGCGCTGCGCGGCGCCTGCCCCATGAACATCGAGGCCCGCCTGCCCGACACCGGCGCCCTGCTGTGGCGCGACCGCCCCGCCGTGCGCGCCGACGTGGCGCGGCTGATCGAAATGTGGACGGCGCTGCTGCAGGCGCACGGCGGCCCGCTGCTGTTCGGCGGATTCACCATCGCCGATGCCTTCTTCGCCCCCGTGTGTTCGCGCCTGACCACCTACGCCCTGCCGCTGCCGGCGCACATCGCGGGCTATGTGGAGCGCGTGCTGGCGCTGCCGGGCGTGCAGGACTGGGTGCGCGGGGCCGAGGCCGAAGCGGACTTTCTCGACTTCGAGGAACCCTACCGGCTCGGCCGCACGGCGCGCTGATCGGCGAAGCGCCCGCGGGGGGGCGCTTCGCAAAATGGAACATCGCTTCCGGCCTGCGGCAGGGGCGTGGCGGGAGCGGCGGCACGCTGTGAACGCAGCCACTCCAGGACCAGCGTTCCATGCGTTCCACCTACTTCAGCACCCCGCCCGATCCGTCCCTGATGGGGGTGGACCGCCCCGGCCGCCCGCCCACGCGGTTCGCCATTCCACCCCCTCCGTTCACGCCGGGCCACGGCACCCTGCCAGACAGCGATTTCGGTCCGAGGGCAGACGGCAGCCTCTCGTTCGACCGGGCCGTGGCCGCGCGCCACCACCCCGAACTGCTGGCCTGCCTCGACCGGCTGCAGGGCGATTTCGAGGCGCGCGCCATCTCGGGACCGCACGGCATCAAGACCCTGCGCTACAGCCATTCCTACGAGGTCCAGCGCATCGAGGTGATCCGGGGGGCGCTCGCGCGGCTGACGGCCGACAAGCGCTGAGCGGCGCGAAGGCGGCGACTCCCAGCAGCCCCCCCGGGCGCCAGCCACCGCCAACTGTCTTTTGCTATATTTTCAATAGCAAACCAGGCATGAAATCCGCCGGCATGGCACCGGTTTGGCCTTGAATCGATCGCGCGGACCGTTGGGCAGATGCCAACCGGGTCCGCAACGCCGCGCCGTACACTGCCGCCCATGCAAATCTACATGGTGGGCGGCGCGGTGCGCGACAGGCTGCTGGGCCGCCCGGTCAACGACAGGGACTGGGTCGTCGTCGGCGCCACGCCCGACGAAATGGCGGCGCAGGGCTACCTGCCCGTGGGGCGCGACTTCCCGGTGTTCCTGCATCCCCAGACGCACGAGGAATACGCCCTGGCGCGCACCGAGCGCAAGAGCGGGCGCGGCTACCGCGGCTTTGCGGTGCAGGCCTCGCCCGAGGTCACGCTGGAGGAAGACCTCTCGCGCCGCGACCTCACGATCAACGCCATCGCGCAGCCCGCCGATGCGGCCGGTGCCTCCGGCTCCGACCCCTCGGCAACGCACGGCCTGTGCGACCCCTACGGCGGTGTGCGCGACCTGCAGGCGCGCGTGCTGCGCCACGTGACCGACGCCTTTCGTGAAGACCCCGTGCGCATCCTGCGCGTGGCCCGCTTCGCCGCGCGCTTCACCGACTTCACCGTGGCCCCCGAGACCCTGGCGCTCATGCGGGAGATGGTCGAGGCCGGCGAGGTGGATCACCTGGTGGCCGAGCGTGTCTGGCAGGAACTGGCCCGCGGCCTGATGGAGCCCGCGCCCTCGCGCATGTTCGAAGTGCTGCGCGCCTGCGGGGCGCTGGCCGTGCTGCTGCCGGAGCTCGACCGCCTGTGGGGCGTGCCCCAGCGCGCGGAGTACCACCCCGAGGTCGACACCGGCGTGCACGTGATGATGGTGCTGGACATGGCCGCGCGGCTGCAGGCGCCCCTGGCAGTGCGCTTCGCCTGCCTGGTGCACGACCTGGGCAAGGGCACCACTGCGGCCGACGTGCTGCCGCGCCACATCGGCCACGAAACCCGCAGCGCCGAACTGCTGCGCGACGTGTGCGAGCGCCTGCGCGTGCCGGTGGACTGCCGCGAAACCGCGGACGTGGTGGCACGCGAGCACGGCCACATCCACCGCAGCGCGGACCTCAACGCCGCCGCCCTGCTGCGGCTCCTGGAGCGTTGCGACGCCCTGCGCAAGCCGGCGCGCTTTGCCGAGGTGCTGCTGGCCTGCGAATGCGACGCGCGGGGCCGGCTCGGCTTCGAAGAGACGCCCTACCCCCAGCGCCCCCGGCTGGCGGCCATCCTCGCGGCAGCGCAGTCGGTGGTGACGGCGGAGATCGCCGCCCGCGCCGCGGCGGCGA
>NZ_BAAJYT010000207.1:0-6261 GCF_057541515.1 Acidovorax sp. KNOB132 | reverse complement strand
GCGCGGGCGGCTTCCACCGCAGCGTTCAGCGCCAGGATGTTGGTCTGGAAGGCGATGCCGTCGATCACGCCGATGATGTCGCTGATCTTGCGCGAGCTCTGGTTGATCTCGTCCATGGTGGACACCACCTGCGTCACCACTTTGCCGCCGCGCGCCGCCACTTCGGCGGCCGAGCTGGCCAGCTTGTTGGCGGTGGCGGCGGAATCGGCCGACTGGCGCACCGTGGCGGTCAGCTCTTCCATCGAGCTGGCGGTTTCCTGCAGATTGCTGGCGGTCTGTTCGGTGCGCGCGCTCAGGTCGGCGTTGCCCGTGGCGATCTCGCGCGTGGCGGTGGCGATCGAGTCGGCCACATTGCGCACTTCCATCAGCGAACCTTCGAGCGCACCGCGCATGGAGCCCAGGGCGCGCAGCAGCATGCCGGTTTCGTCTCCGGCGTGGCGGCCGTGGTCCTGCCCCGTGAGGTCCATCGCGGCAATTTGCTCGGCCACGTCGCGTGCCTCGGCCAGCGGACGCGTGATGCTCAAGGCCAGGCGCCAGGCCAGGAAGGCGGCCAGCAGCAGCGAGCCCACGCACAGGGCGGTGAGCAGCCCGGTGGCGGCGTGGCTGGCAGCGCGGATGCGCTCGCCAGCCGCGTCCAGTTCGCTGCGCTGCAGGTCGACCATCTTGCCCATCGTCTGCTGGAAGTTGATGGAAGCGGGTTCATAGCGCTGCGTGAAAGCCCGCGCCACCGCTTCGGGATCGCCTTCCTTCTTGAGCTTGGTCACTTCATCGCGGGTGGAGAGATAGGCCTTGCGGTGCTCGCCGATCTGGGCGAACAGCGCCCGGTCGGCATCGCTGTCCAGCAATTTCTCGATCTGCTGCTGCAGCGCGGACGACTGCTTGCTCGATTCCGCCGCGGTGGCGGCAAAGAAGTCCGCCAGGACGGGATCGCTGCTCTTGGCGATGGCAGCCACGCGCTGCGCGCCGTTGGTGATGTTGCGGTACCAGTCGCTGGCAGCCCGCTCGGTCGCGAGCGACCGGCTGAGCATCACGTTCATCTCCTGGGTGACGGCCCGGAGCTGGAAGATGCCGTACAGGCAACTGATGAGAAACAGCACCAAGATGGTGCCGAGCACCAGCGCCAGACGGCGGCCGATGGTGAAGTGGGTAGGGGTCATGAGAGGTGCTTCCAGGACAGGAGCCAAAGGGATGAGGGCTTCGGGCGGCCTGGAACAGCCTCCCGATGTTTCAAAGTGTATGCGGGCCGTGCGCCAAAAGGGGGAATCGGGGCCGATCAGGAGCTTTCGCACCGCGGAATTTGCCCCGTTGCCACAATGCGTTCCCTGCAGGCAACAACTCCACCTCTCATGCGTGACTGCATCGGCCGCCGCTCAGTGCTGCGTGGCCGAGCGCGACCGGCGTGCTACTCATCTCTTGGCAGAATGGCCCGTCCTGGCACAAGAACGATCCCAAGGAGACAAGCCATGCCCCGTTATGCCGACTTTCACCGCCGGTCCCTCGAAGACCGTGACGCTTTCTGGGCTGAACAGGCCCGTCTGATCGACTGGCACACCCCGCCGCAACAGATCTGCGACAACAGCCGCCCGCCTTTCGCCCGCTGGTTTGCGGGCGGCACCACCAACCTGTGCCACAACGCGGTGGACCGGCACCTGGCCGGGCGGGCCGATCAGCCGGCGCTGATCGCGGTATCCACCGAGACGAACACGGAGCGCACCTACACCTTCGCCGAACTCCATGCCGAAGTGCAGCGCATGGCCGCCGTGCTGCGCGCGCTGGGCGTGGGGCAGGGCGACCGCGTGCTGATCTACATGCCGATGATTGCCGAGGCCGTTTTCGCCATGTTGGCCTGCGTGCGCATCGGCGCGCTGCATTCGGTGGTGTTCGGCGGCTTTGCGGCGACCTCGCTGGCCTCGCGCATCGACGATGCCGAGCCCGTGGCCGTGGTGAGTGCCGATGCCGGCTCGCGGAGCGGCAAGGTCGTGCCGTACAAGCCGCTGCTGGACGAGGCCATTGCCCAGTCGCGCCACCAGCCCGCGGCCGTGCTTCTGGTAGACCGGGGCCTCGCGCCCATGGCGCTACAGCCGGGCCGCGACCACGACTGGGTGACGCTGCGCAACGAGCACCTGCACGCCAAGGTGCCCTGCGAGTGGGTGGACGCCACGCACCCCAGCTACACGCTGTACACCAGCGGCACCACGGGCCGGCCCAAAGGCGTGCAGCGCGACACGGGCGGCTACGCGGTGGCGCTGGCGGCCAGCATGCAGCACATCTTCGGCGTGGGCGGCCACCCCGCAGAGGCCGCCGCCGACGGCCAGTCCGCCGAGGCGGCGGGCACGGGGCCCGGCGTTTTCTTCGCCACCAGCGACATCGGCTGGGTGGTCGGCCACAGCTACATCGTCTACGGCCCGCTGATCGCCGGCATGGCCACGCTGGTGTATGAGGGCCTGCCCACGCGGCCCGACGCCGGCGTGTGGTGGGGCCTGGTGGAAAAGTACCGCGTCACGCACATGTTCTCGGCCCCCACGGCGGTGCGCGTGCTCAAGAAGCAGGACGCTTCCTTTCTGCGCCGCCACGACGTGTCGAGTCTGCAGGGCCTGTGGCTGGCGGGCGAGCCGCTGGACGCACCGACGGCCGAGTGGATCGCCGATGCGCTGGGCGTGCCGGTGATCGACAACTACTGGCAGACCGAAACCGGCTGGCCCATCCTCACCCTGGCCCGCGGCGTGGAACCGCAGGCCGCGCGCCTGGGCAGCCCGGGCCGCGCGATGTACGGCTACGACGTGAAGCTGATCGACGAAGCGACGGGCGAGGAACTCACCGAACCCCACCAGAAGGGCGTGCTGGCCATTGAGGGGCCGCTGCCGCCCGGCTGTCTGCAGACGGTGTGGCGCGACGACGAGCGCTTCGTACAGACCTATTGGCAGAGCCTGCCCGGCCCGATGCGCTACAGCACCTTCGACTGGGGCATTCGCGATGCCGACGGCTATTACTTCATCCTGGGCCGCACCGACGACGTGATCAACGTGGCCGGCCACCGGCTGGGCACGCGCGAGATCGAAGAAAGCATCGCCGGCCACCCGCAGATCGCCGAGGTGGCGGTGGTGGGCGTGGCCGACGCGCTGAAAGGGCAGGTCGCCATGGCCTTTGCCGTAGTGCGCGATGCGGCGGCGCTGGCAGACGATGCCGCGCGCCTGAAGCTGGAAGGCGAGGTCATGCAGCAGGTGGCCCAGCGCCTGGGCGCCGTCGCGCGCCCGGCGCGCGTGCATTTCGTGGCGGTGCTGCCCAAGACGCGCAGCGGCAAGCTGCTGCGCCGCGCGCTGCAGGCCGTGGCCGAGCGGCGCGACCCCGGCGACCTGACCACGATGGAAGACCCAGCCGCGCTGCAGCAGGTGAAGGAACTGGTGGGCTAATTTTGGTGGACTGATATCTGGGGGCGCTGCTGCCGTATCTGTTGTTGCCGGTCTTTGGCATGACCAAGCTCCCGCTGCGCCCGGCAGTATTTGGCCGCGAGCGCTTTGCATCGAATGCAGAAACGTCGGCAACGCGCCCTGCAGAGCTCCGGTCAGCGCCCTCGCTGCCGTCGCTGGGCCTTGAGGCTGAGCTACCGCGGTGTAGCAGGCTTACCGACCGTGTTCGATATCTCGTTCTGTTCCATGCGAAGGTGCTTCGCTACTCCGCACTCTTGTGAAACCGAGTTTTTAGATATCGGAAGCCGTGTTTTAAAAACGGAATGAGGCCGATGGGCTTATGCGTCGGCCCTATGTTTATTTTTTCTTTAATGACAAGAAGGTTTCTTCGAGCTAGATACCTTATAAGAAAAAATGATTCATCCGTTCTGAGTTGAGCATGGTTGGTTAAATCCTCAATAGTGACACTGCCATAAACCAATAGAGCGAAAGCCCGAATGTAGCGCGCCTCCCTGAATGGATCCTCCAAGACAACCCATTTCTTGAGGGAGTATCGAACGGTTTTTCCGCTTGCTTCTAAATTTCTTGCTTGAGAAAGAAAGTCGAAATTATGGCGGGGTGTTTTAAATTTCCTTGTGGTGGTCTTGAATTCCTTGAGGAAAATCGTGCATCTGTTGAGCGCATCGACCAATTCTATAGCCGAATAATTCAGCGGGAGACACTCCAGCCAAGGTGCCTCTGATGCATTATCAGGGAAAACATCGCCAATATAAATTATGCAACCGTGATTTTTTTGCAAATGATCAAAATTTAAATCTTCGGTTACAACGACATCTGCTGAAGTACCAACGACATCCGCCCAACGCTCTACAGATTGTTTGCTAGCAACCGTTAAAATATTTCTAAACCTTAAGCCCACAGGAAAACTCAAGTACGAACTGTTTATTCTTGAAATTTTCTTTAGCATGGAGGTCGAGTCCGGCAGGCTGATAATTTGATGATGTCTACCCAATTGTTCCCCGGCGCATTTTCTTGCACACTCATCATCAAATTGCCGCATTTAAAGGTTTTGTGCTGGAAAGATTGGTTTGCTACGCACGCAATAACTCGAAAACTCAGGTAATAAATTGCCTTGTAAATTACGATTGCAGACTAGTAAATTATCGACGTATTACATGCGCACCTGCAAATCATCTGAATTTCATTTCCGACTTAGAATTCAATCCGTCCGATAAAATAAATTCAAATTTACCTCCGGCCGGGATGTTTTCAAGAGGAATGCGAGCGAATCCGTCCGTTAAATCGATGGCAAGTGTTACGGTTTTTTCCCCGTGATGCCTTATTGAAAGCGATGAGTACTCGTTACTATTCCAGCGCAAATGTAGATAATTCTCTTTTAACTCAAAAAGCACGCTCTCACTCCCAGCCTGTTTTGCGTGCTCTGCTTTTTTCGCAGAAAATTTACTAAAAAGAACTTGGTCTCCGTTCAATATTTCTAACTTTTCAAGTCTGCCTGGATTTTCTAGAGAAAACGCAAATCCGCTGGAGGAAGGCAGATGATCGAGTGGACTTGCTGAAAATCTATGATTGATCACACCCGTGGCAGTCGTCAATCTCGCAATATACGGGCCTTCCGATCTTGTAGTTTTAGAATTTCGTATATTTTTTAGCGGCAACAAATAAGTATCGTTCCCATCAAAATATCCGCTAATCAAAATCGTATTCTCTGAATCGTGTGAATTTTGTTTGAGAGTTTCATTTGCCGCTGCGGGATTGAGATAGCGCTGCATTATCCGATAATTATAATCAGAAAATGCGTCTTTGCCGCAGTAAGACATTAGATCATGAGCCCGCACATCACGTGGATCAATGAAACTTTCACTTTCAAAGTTATACCCCCAGACAAAACGCCCAGGAGCACCTAAATTAGCATTGGCATAGGGGTATTGGGGATCAAGTCCTTGTGTTGCTCCACAGGGCGCATGCCCTAAACTTAGGTTATGTCCGACTTCATGCAGAGTAGTATTCCGCGGAACCGGGTGATTTGGCCAAAAACCTGCTACCACACTGACTCGACCTGGTCGGAATCCCATTCCAGTTGTCCCATAGGTTGTTTTTGGCACATAAGCTACGTAATAGTGCGTGTGATCGGCTTTGTCTGCAATCCGAACTGACTCAACTTCCAGAACCAGTTTGCGCATGGTATTTGGCCATTCACCCTCGTTCTGCGGCATCCGAATCGAAGAAAGAAAAGGGACTCGGGGCGCATACGCGACTGCCGCAAAAGGCATTCTCGATTCGAGTAGCGTTGCTACGGAATCACTCAAGGCGCCTATGTTGCCGTCTAGCTGAACCGGGATGGCTACCAGCGTGGCTTTATAAGACGGAATTACCCTGGGTGTTATCGTTTTTGACAGTGATTCCGAACTAAAACTCACGACTATTTTCATTCCCACTACGACAGCTGTGGAGTCCAAGACCGCAGAGTAATGTGTCGCCTTGCTCGGTACTTCAGTGCTGGCTCTCGATAGCTCTTTGGGTGGTTGCAATGGCGTTTCATCTTGGACCTTTACTCCCTTTGAATCAACGACAGTAACTGTCCCTTTCGGAAGAATAGCGGTGTCATTTGTAACCACCATGTTAATGAGGACCAGTGCTTTTTTCCCGTCTACAAGCACCAGTTCTTTATCGTCGCTCATATAAGACTTTGACTGCGCAATCTGAACGTTTGCCAAAGTGAAATTTGAAATGGGTGGTGGCGGTGGCGGAGCTGGAGCTGGAGCCGGAGCCGGAGCTGGTGCTGGTGCTGGAGCCGGAGCTGGTGCTGGAGCCGGAGCTGGTGCTGGTGCTGGTG
>NZ_BAAJYT010000206.1:0-6295 GCF_057541515.1 Acidovorax sp. KNOB132 | reverse complement strand
TCCCAGAATCGAACAGCTCCGAGGCGTAGAGGAACGAGGCCTCGACCTGGCCCGCACCGGTCTCGCAGGTCTGCAGCGTCAGTTCGAACTGGGCTGCTTCCTCGTCGAAATCCAGCCGCTCGACGGCGACACCCGGCCATCCGGCCAACGAGCGATGGTCCCGTCGGAGGTGGTTGAACATGACCTGGAACAGCGGGCTGGTGCTGAGGCTGCGTTCAGGCCGCAGGGCCGCCACCAGATGCTCGAAAGGCAGATCCTGGTGAGCTTGGGCGCCGATGGCGGCATCGCGCGTCTGCTCCAGCAGCGCCGCCCCCTCCGTGCGGCCGTCCAGCCGGGCCCTCAGGACCTGGGTGTTGACGAAAAATCCCACCAGCCCCGCCGTTTCCGCCCGGTTGCGACTGGCCACCGGAACACCCACCCGGATGTCTGTCTGCCCCGTATGCCGCTGCAGCAGCGCGAAGAACCCACTGAGCAGCGCCATGAACAAGGTGGCACCCCTGGCTTGCGCAGCCCGGCGCAACGCCAGCACGAGTGCCTCAGGCAACACCATACGGTGCTGGGCTGCGCGGTAGCGGCCATCGCTGCGTCGGGGGCGGTCGGTGTGCAGGGAAAGCGCCGGTTGCTCTTCCCCCAGCTGCGCGCGCCACCAGGCCAACTGGCGCTCGCTCTCGCCACCGGCCAGCCACTGCGCCTGCCAGGCGGCATAGTCCGCGTACTGGATGGGCAATGCAGCCCATTCAGGCTCGTGGCCCTGCACGCGCGCGGCGTACTGCAGGGCCAGCTCGTCGAGGATGACCTGCACCGACCAGCCGTCTGAAATGATGTGGTGCATCACCACCACCAGTTCATATGCCTGCGCATCCGTTTGAAGGAGTAGCACCCGCATCAGCGGTCCCTTCCCAAGATCGAATGGCGCGCAGCGCAGTGCCTGCACGGCCGGGCTGCGCTGCGCCTCCAGTGCCTCGGGCGACAGGCCACGCAGGTCCAGGCAGGGCAGTTCGATGGGCTCCGGGGCCCGCACGCAGGGCTCGGCGTTGCCATCGGCCTTTTCCAGGAACACCGTGCGCAGCGATTCGTGGCGTGCCACCAAGGCCTGCAGGCTGGCGGCGAGGGCTTGGCGATCCAGGGCGCCGCTCAGGCGAAGGCCACCGCTCACGTGATAGGCGGTGCTGGCGGGATCGAGCCGCCAAAGGAACCACATCCGCTGCTGCGCCGCCGACAGGACGGCTTTCCCCGGTTCACTGCGCACACCGATGGCATGCGGGGATGCCAATGCAGCCGCGTCCATCTGGGCGGCACCACGCAGCCGTTGCTGCAGTTGCGCGCGCTGCGCAGGCGTGAGGCCCGCGCGGCGGGCGGAAAGGTCTTGGGTTTCGAGCATGGGAGGTCTTGGCAACAGAGGTCAGGCAGCGGCGGCAGCCGCACTGCGTTCGATCTCATCGATCAGGCGTGCTTCCACGAGCTGGGCCAGGGCGCCCAGCGTGGGCGCCTTGAAGAATGCGGCAGGGTGCAGTTCCACGGCGTAGGCCTTGCGGACCCTGGCGAGGAGCTGGATGGCCAGGAGGGAATCGCCCCCCAGCTCGAACAGGTTGTCGTGCACGCCGACGCTGCTCATGCCCAGCATGTCCTGCCAGACCTCGGCCAGGGCCAACTCCAGGTCTCCATCCGGCGCCACGTAGGGCGTTGGCAGCACTGGACGCGGATGCCGGCTGCGGCCGGCGGCAGGGACGGGCGTTGTCTCCAGCAGTTCCAGCATGCCGTTGTCGATGTCGCCGAGGCGCTGCGCCAGATCGGTGGTGGAGATCACCACCTGGGCGTGTGCCGGGCCGTTGACGATGCGCTCCAGGGCTTGCGCGCCTTCCGGGCCGTCCATGCCCACCCCGGGGGGCAGGACCAGGCCGGCAGCCATACCCAAGTCTCGCCAGGCATCCCAGTTGACCGAGACCACCGGACAGCGTGACGTGCGCTGCTCCAGCGCGGCCACCGCGTCCAGGTAGGCGTTGGCTGCGGCATAGTCGCTCATGCCCAATCCGCCCGCCATGCTGGAGATGGAAGAGCACAGCAGCACGAAATCCAGCGGCTCACCACGCACGGCGGCCAGCAGGGCCTGGGTGCCACGCAGCTTGGGTGCAAACACCTCGCGGGCCTCCGCCGCGCTGCGCTGGCCGATCATGCCGCTGTTGGCATGGCCGGCCGCATGGATGACACCGTTCAGGGCGCCGAATCGCTGGCGCGCCTGCGCCACGGCCGCCTGCATCTGCAAGAGGTCGGACACGTCGGCGGACAGGGTCAGCACGTCGCCACCCAAAGTTTTCAGCTCCATCAGCTGCACCATTTTTTGGCGCAGCGCCGGTGGCTGGGCAGGGTCCGCCGCCAGGGTGTCCCACCGGTCGGGCGCGGGCATCGCAGTCCGCCCCAGCAGGACCAGGCGGGCTTGCCAATGCTCGGCCAGATGCCTTGCCACCGCCAGGCCCACACCGCCCAGTCCCCCGGTGATGAGATAGACCCCTTGCGGGCGAAGGCGAGCGGTGCCGCGTGCGCCCGAGGGCATCTCCGGACGCGGTAGTGGCTCGTACGCGAGGCGCCAGACCTTGCGCCCGCGATAGACCCGCAGGGGGTCTTCCCGGCGGTGCTGCGCATCGGCCGCCAGTTGCCGGATCAGCCAGGCCGTGCCGTCAATGCTGGAGGGAAGAATCACGTCCGTCGCACGGCAATCGATGTGGGGATATTCCTGCCCGATCACCTTGCACAGCGCGACCAGCATGGCTTTTTCAGGGCACAGGGGATCGAGGCCCGAGACATCGGCCATCTGGTTGGCGACCACCCGCAGGGCCAGCGGCTGCTCGCGCCCCAGTGCCGAATCCTGCAGCGCCTGGACGAAGGCGAGCAGGCTGAAATAGCCCCGCTCCAGGGCCGCATCGGTTGCAGGAACGTCGGTGTCCAGTGCCCAAAGATGGTGAACTTCCACCACTGGTCCATGTGCCGCCTGCACGCGCGCCAGCAGCTGCGCGAGATCGGCCCGGTGGCCGGGCCGCACGACATGGTGCAGCGGACCGATGGGGTGGCTGGCCGCACCGGCCTGCACCCACACCACGGCGTGCCCTGGTGCGGAGCGCTGCTGCAGCGCCTGCAGCAGGCTTTCACAGAAATCGCTGCGGTCACCGAACACCAGCGTGCATGCGCCAGCGCGGGCTTCGGCCACTACGGCCTCGGCAGGGGGAATGGACTTCCAGTCAGGCACGTAGAACGCCTCGCCAGCCAGAGATGGAGCGATCGCCGAAGGCGAAGGCAGCCCTGCCACCGGAGCATCCACCCAGTAGCGGCGGCGCTGGAACGCATAGCCCGGCAGTGGCAGGCGCCGCCGCTGGCCCATGGGATGGCAGGCTGCCCAGTCGATCGCCACGCCCGCGCTCCACAGGCTGGCCAGGGCTTGCGCCATCTGCCGTTCGTTATGCACCTGCTGCTGCGGGTGGGCCTGGCTGGACCAGATGCCGGCCGCCGTATGCGCCAGCGGGTGCTGGCGTGCCAGGCCGGACAGTGTTTCGCCGGGGCCGACCTCCAGCAGCACACGGCCCGGGGTACGGAGAATGACCTCCAGTCCGTCGGCGAAGCGCACGGTGCCACGCAGGTGCCGGGCCCAGTAGGCCGGGTCGGTCGCCTGCTCCGCCGTGATCGGCCGGCCGGTGACATTGGACAGAAAGGCGATTTTCGGGGCATGGCGTGGCACGGCGCCCACCGCCTTTTGCAAGGCCAGCGCAATGCCTTCAGTCATCGCGGAATGCGATGCCACCTCGACGTGAAGGCGGCGCGGCATGAGCTGGCGGGCGAGCAGGGCCTGCTCAGCCGCCTCCACGGCCTTCACAGGCCCGGCGAGAACGCACAGCTGGGTGCCATTGACTGCCGCGATGTCGCAGCCCGCCGCCACGAAAGGCGCGAGTTCCGACTCGGGCAGCGCGATGGCTGTCATGGCCCCGGCCGGCATCGATTGCATGAGCCGGCCGCGCAGGGCGACGAGGCGCAGCGCATCGTCCAGGGAAAACACGCCGGCCAGGCACGCGGCCACGTATTCGCCCAAGCTGTGGCCCAGCAGCAGGGTGGGCTGCACGCCGCGCGACATCCAGAGGCGGGCAAGCGCGTATTCGACGACGAACAGGGCGGGCTGCGTGAACTCGATGCGTGCGAGCTGGGCGTCGGCCCGTGCCTCCTGGCCTGGTGGGGGGTAGAGCAAGGCCAGCAGGTCCAGCCCTTCGGCCTGTCTCAGGGTCTCGCAGCACCGATCGACCGTTTCGCGGAACACGGGCTCGCTGCGGTACAGGGCCAATCCCATGTTGGCATGCTGCGTGCCGCCACCTGGCAGCAGAAAAGCCACCTCGGGCGGCACTTCGGGCGCACGGGCCGGATGCCCCAACACCCCTTCGGCCGCCCGAAGTTCCCGCGCCGCCGAAGTGGCGCCGTCGCTGACGATGGCGGCCCGAAGGGGCAATGTGCGGCGCCCCGTCTGCAGGGTGAAAGCCACGTCGGCCAGGGATGTATCAGCGTGCGCATCGAGGTGCTCGCCCAGGGCCTGCGCGGCCTGCCGCAGCGCTGCGGGGCTTTGCGCCGACAGCGGCAGGACCTGCCACCCCGATGGTGCGCCGGAACGGACCGGCAGCGCAGGTGCCTCTTCCAGCACGACGTGCACGTTGGTACCGCCGATGCCAAATGAGCTCACGCCAGCGCGGCGGGGCACACCCGCCCGAGGCCAGGGCCGTGCAGTTGCATTGACATAGAAAGGGCTGCTGGAGAAATCGATGGAAGGGTTGGGCTGCTCGAAATGCAGGCTGGGGGGAAGGGTCTGATGCTTGAGCGCCAGAACCGCACGGATCAAGCCCGCCACGCCTGCGGCGGCGTCCAGGTGGCCGATGTGGCTCTTGGCCGACCCCAGGGCGCAAAAGCCTTTGCGCTCGGTATCGGCACGGAAGGCCTGGGTCAGCGCGGCCACCTCGATCGGGTCGCCGAGCACCGTGCCGGTGCCGTGGGCCTCCACATAGCCCACGGTATCGGCCGCCACCCCCGCGATCAATTGTGCAGCGCGGATCACCTCGGCCTGCCCGTTAACACTGGGTGCGGTGAATCCGACCTTGTCCGAACCGTCGTTGTTCATGGCGGAGCCTTTGATCACCGCGTGCACGGTGTCGCCATCGCGCAGGGCATCCTCCAGCCGCTTGAGCGCCACGATGCCGCAGCCGCTGCCGATCACCGTGCCGGCGGCGCGCGCATCGAAAGCGCGGCAGTGCCCGTCGGGCGAGAGAATCGCGCCGGCCTGGTAGCGGTAGCCGTCTTCCTGCAGCAGGTTGAGCCACACCCCGCCCGCCAGGGCCATGTCGCAATCATGGCCGAGCAGCGCCTGGCACGCGGTGTGCACGGCCACGAGCGAGGTGGAGCACGCGGTCTGCACCGTCACGGCGGGCCCGCGAAGATCGAGTTTGTAGGCCACGCGCGTGCACAGCGAACTGCCCGCATTGGCGCTGAGCAGCCCCAGCAATTCGGCAATGCCGGTGTCCTTGCCAAGGCCGAAGGCAGGCAGCAGGTGCCGGATCAGGTACAGGTGCGGCCCCTCACCAGCATACACGCCCACCTTGCCCGGCCAACGCTGGGCATCGCAACCCGCGTGCTCCAGCGCGGTCCATGCGCACTCCAGGAAGACGCGTTGCTGGGGGTCGAGTTGTTCGGCCTCGCGCGGCGTGTAGCCGAAGAGTCCGGCATCGAACTGGTCGGCGCCCCTGAAAGGCACGCCGGCCTTGACGTAGTCGGGGTCGTCCAACAGCGACTGCGGCACGCCGCGCTGGCGCAGCGCTTCGTCGCTGAAGCGCTCCACCGCTTCGGTTCCCGTCCGGATCTGGTGCCAGAAGGCCTCTACGTCGTCGGCGCCGGGAAAACGTCCGGCCATGCCGACAATGGCGATCTCGATGCCGGTCCATTCCGGCGGGGTGTTGGTATGCGGCATCAGTTCACTCTTTCTGCGGATTGACGGCGCTGAAGCAGCGCCGCACGCTGGCGCAAGGCGCGTTGATCGGCCTGCTCGGCTCCGGCGGCGGCCTCTGCGCCTTGATGGATTCGTCGGGCCAGGGCCTCGACCGTGGGGTACTGGAAAAGCTGGACCAGGGGCAAACTGATCTGGCAGCGCGACTGGAGCAGCCGGTGCACACGCACCAGCGACAAGGAATGGCCGCCGATGTCAAAGAAATGGTCATTGACGACCCCTACGCGCTGCACCCCCCAGCACCTCGGCCCAGATCTGCGCCAAGCGCCCCTT
>NZ_BAAJYT010000205.1:0-6384 GCF_057541515.1 Acidovorax sp. KNOB132 | reverse complement strand
GTCGGCCGGCGCGTCGCCCGTGCGGCACACCACGCGCAGGTCGCGCGTGCCGGCGTAGGCCTGTTCGCTGAATGCGCCGCGGCACACGGCTCCGTCCGGCAGGCGGGCCACCAGCGTGTTGCGGGCCTGCAGCGCGGTGAGGTACACCACGCCGTCCCAGCCCACCACCGTGGGCACGTTGCCCTGCTCGTGGACCACGGCGGTGCCGGCTGGCAGCGGCGCGCCCCGGCCGTCCACCAGCGTGATGGTGGCGGTGCGCACGCGCATCACCGGCAGCCGCACCAGGGTGCCGGTGCCGCGCGCCACCGCCACGCGCTTTTCCAGGCTGGGGGTGTGCACGTCCGCCGGCAGCGAAAGCGGGTCGATCTCGTAGCGGCCTTCGTAGTAGGCCGGCACCTCCGGCACGAGCAGGTAGCCGCGGGCGTTGGTGCGGCCCACCCGCTGGTGGTTGAAGAGCACCGGCACGTCCGCCATGCCGTCCGTGGACACCAGCGCGAAGCCGTCGCTGATGCGGTTGGAGGCGAAGGCATAGCCGTCCATCAGCCCGATCGATCCGGCCGCGCCCGCGAAGCGCGTGCCGTGGCCGGCCATGCCGTAGGCGCCGCCCTGCACCGTCATGGTGTCGCCGCGGTAGAGCGCCGAGGCCTGGCTGTAGCGGTTCGCCTGGCCGCCCACGGTGTGGCCCAGGTTCCAGCCGAAGCCGCCGTCCGATGGCACGGTGCGCTGCACGCTGGCCTGGGCCTGCGTGGTGCCGTCACCGTAGCGGGCCACGGCGGTCTGCGCGCTCGACTGGGGCCCGAGCACGTAGGTGAGCTGCAGGCGCATCTGCGTCTGGCCCGTCTCCAGCGTGCGGCCGGCGGTGAACGACAGGTAGCTGCGGTCCCCGAGCGGCGTGCTGTAGCCGGCGTAGGCCAGCCGGCTGCGCTGGCCCTCTCGGCTTTGCAGGTCCACCCAGCCCACGCTGAACGAGCCGCGCGCCACGTTCAGGCTGGCATCGAGCTGCCGCGTGCGGCGCGGCAGCTGAAAGCCGTCGTCGGCGTAGGTGCTGGCATCGCCGTAGCCGGGCGTGCGCTGCAGCTGCTGCAGCGAGATGCCGCCGCCCGTGCTCTGGAACTGGTAGCCCAGGCCGAGCTGCCAGCCGCTGCGGTCGCGCTGCGCCTGCCCCCGCGTGACGGAGGCATTGGCGACCCCCAGCAGGCCCAGCCGCAGCAGCCCGCCCGCGCCGGCCACGCCGAGCCCGCGGCCCGCCTGCGCCTGGGTTTCGAGGGTGAACGCCTCGGTGATGCCCTGGCGGTACACGCCCGAGGCCAGGGGCCGGCCGTAGGACAGGCTGCGAAAGCCGTAGGCGCGCCGCAGCGCCCCCAGCGACAGCGAGTAGTCGGTCCAGCCCGGGCGCAGCAGCTGCGTGTTGACGTAGAACGGCACCGAGGTCAGCACCTGCCGCCCGAGCGCGTCGGTGGTCACCACCGAGGCCGTGCCCGAGCCGTTCACCGTGGGCAGCTCGCCCAGCGTGAACGGGCCCGGCGCCACGGCCCGGTTGGCCGCGCGAAAGCCGTTGATGAACACGTCCACCGCCGAGGGCACGGCCGCCTGGCCCGAGAAGGCGGGCAGCGGATAGGTCACCAGGTCGGGCCGGATGCTGAAGTTGCGCGACCACTGCACGCCGCCCATGCGCACCGGCGTGCTCCACGGCAGCGAGCCGGTGATGACGTCGCCGTACACGGTCTGCGTGGCCTCCTGCGTCTCGGGCCGGGTCCACTGCGTGTCGTAGCGCACGTAGCCGGTCGACATGCCGGTGGCGCCGCGGCGCAGGATGCCGGTGCTGGACACCACGCCGGGCTCGCCGAAGTACCGGGCCTCGGACCAGACCGACGAGGTGGTGCGGCCCTGCGTGGTCATGGCGTAGGCGTCGTAGTTGAACAGCACGCCGCTGCCTCCGCCCAGCGGCAGCTGCGTGCGGCTGTGGTCGGCCAGGTCCTGCATCGGCAGCCATTCTGGCGGCACCTGCAGCAGCAGGCGCTGGCCCAGGCTGTCGTACTGGGCCGAGACGCCGGGCAGGGTGTCCACCGCCACGGGAGCGCCATCCGGCTCGGGGGTCTGCACGTGCAGCTCGCGCAGCGTTTCCGCGTCGATCTCGTAATGGGGGCCGCTGTGCTGCACCTTGACGACCTCGCCGGTGGTCCTTCCGTTGACCACGATCTCCAGGAACAGCGTGACCGGGGCGCCGGCATGCGCGTCCGGCACCGGATAGTCGCTGGCGCTGAGCAGGCGCGGCAGGCATGCCGCCAGCACCCCCCACCGGGCGATGCGGGTGCGCAGCGGAGAGGGGCGCGGTTCATTGCGATGCACGGGGCAGCTGGGCTTCGCGCCCGTTGACCGTCACCATCAGGTCGTGGTCGGGTGAGGGCGGCGGCGCCAGGTCCAGCGGCATCTGGCCATGGGGCAGCACGTAGTTCAGCACGTCCTTGGGTTGCGCCGCACGGCTGCCGCCGCGCGCCCAGGCGACGGAAGTGATGCGCGCGTGCGACGCGCCATGGTTGTGCACCACGACCTGGCCGGTGCGGCCAGCGCCCGTGAGGGCCCACGACAGTTCGGGGGTGATGACGGTGGTGCCATCGACCAGCGACCGGGTGTCGGCCAGACGCTGCGGCAGCGTGTCCGGCCCGTAGACGAAGAGCGGGATCGCATAGCGGATCTGCAGGCGCACGGCCACCGCTGCGTCGCTGGGCAGCGCCTGGGGTGCGCGCGATGCGCCGGCCGAGGGAGGTGTTGGCGCGGGCGGGTCCGGGGGCGTCGGGGGCGTGGCGGCGGGCAGTTCGTCCACCAGCACGCGGTAGGCCTGCTCGGTGCGCGCCGGCACCGGCTGCGTGGACAGCAGGCGCACCATCTGGCGCTGGCCCGGTGGAATCTGGCTGATGGGCGGGCTGGCCACCACCTCGCGCTGCGCCTCGAAGCGGTCCTGCCCGTCGGCCTGGCGCCACTGGAACACCCGCACCTGCATCGACACGGGCTCGGCGCCGCGGTTTTCCAGCCACAGCGCCACCGCGCGCTGCGGGCCGGTGATGACCGGGTCCACGGGCCAGATCATGATCGGCGTGGCCGCTTGCGCCGGTGCGGCCGCCGGGCCGATGCCGCAGAGGCAGATCAGGGCCAGGGCGAGCGCGAGGAAGCGGTGCAGCGTCACCACGACAGGGTCACCTGCACGGTGTCGGTGTAGGTGCCGGCGCTGAGCCCGGAGCCCGGGAACGTCGCGGTGGCCTGGATGGGCAGCGCCGTGGGTGTGGCGCCCAGCGCCATGTCCGCCGCCACGTTGGGCAACAGGGCCGGCGAGCCGGCCGCGACCAGCGTGAGCGCATAGGGAATGAACTGCGAGCCGTTGGAGAGCCGGCGCTGCGCGCCGCTGGCATGCAGGCCGCTGCCCACCGTCACCCGCAGCGTGGTGCCCGGCGTGCACAGCACCTGGGCCTGCGTGCCGGAGCCGCCCGTGGCCATGACGCTGTGCGTGCCGGTGCGCACGGGCGAATGCACGCCGAAGTCGAGCAGGCCGAACGACAGCCCGGTGGTCTGCGCGCTGCCCGAGATCTGGCAGCCGCGCGCTACGGTCGCGCTCACCGGAATCGTGGCCGTGGTGGCGATGGGCGTGGCGGCCTCGGCGGGCGCGGCGACCCACGCCGGCAACGCCGCGAGCACCGCCACCGAGGCGGCTTGGCGCACGCGCGCCGGGGTGGGGTGCGGCCTGCGGAAAAGGCGCACAGGGCTTTTCAGGGCGTGCATGGGCCCACCATGCCGTCCGATGGCTTGCATCATGGGTGTCCTCCGGGCGGGCCGGGCGCGTGGCCGGCCGCCGAGCTGTCAGAACGTCAGCGTGACCCCGAGCGTGTCGGTGTAGGCGCCGAAGGGCAGCGACTGGCTGCCAGTCTTGTTGACCTGCCCGTAGATGGGCAGATTGAACGCCGCTCCCGCCGTGGGAATGGCGACATTCGCCACCGGCGTGTTGAGCGGGTAGGGCGTGGTGTGGCTCGCGTCCTGGTACACCTCGTAGGGGATGTAGGCCGACGCGGAGTTCATCGCCCGCGTGCCCACGCCCACACCGGCGCCCTGGCCGGCATGCAGCCCGCCGCCCACCGTCACGCTGATGACGGTGATCTCTGGCGAGCACAGGATCTGCGTGGTGCCCGCCCCGCCGGCGCCGCCCGTGGGGGCCGCGCTCACGGTGCCAGTGAACGTCGCGGGCTGGGTGCCGAAGTCCAGCGTGCCGAAGCTCACGCCGGACTGCCCGCCCGAACTGCCCGAGATGACGCAGCCCGTGCTGATGCGCATGGTCGCCTGCAGGTTGCCGGTGAGGGTGTCCGCCGCCGCAGTGCGGGGCCCGGCCACGAGGGCCAGGCAGGACAAGGCCACGGCGGCAGGCATCGCGCGCAACGGCAGTCTGGGGGACGGGTCGGTGTGGGTTCCGCGCGGCGTGGTGCCTGCGGCTGACGGTCTCGTTGGCATCGCTTTCCCCTATTCGTTGCAGGAAGAAAATTTCGATGGGACAGTGGTCTACGTCGTCTTGCAGCTCTCCAAGCTGCACTGTCTCCGGACACAGTTATTGCACATTTACACGGTGGGCTTTCGCATTGCTAACAAATGGTAACAATTGGCTGGAAAAGCGCACATTGATTGTTGCAACGCGAAACAGCCACCACGCCGCTGTGCCGTCTGGCGGTGGCGCTATCGTTTTTGATAGCTACGGTTGAGGTAGCGCGCGCCCCTCAGCGGCGCAGCAAAAGGGCCTGCCGGAGCAGTCGAGCGGCACGATCCCGGATCTGGAAGGGGCTGTGGCCCGGCAACGGACGCACTTTGGAGCGCGAACAGGCCGCCAGGAAGTCCTCCAGGATGGGCGCGTCGTCCATGGTCTGCGACGAGCCGGGCTTGAAGAATTCCGGGTGCCACTGGGTGGCGGCGATGTACCCGCGCCCACGCTGCGGGCGCCGCCGGATCGCCTCCGGCACGCCGTCGGGATGGCTCCAGGCCTCGATCTCGAAGCCCGGTGCGAGGTTCTTGATGCCCTGGTGGTGGATGCTGTTGACCACCACGCGCTGCTGGCTTGGGTACATCTGCGACAGCCGGGTGCCGGGCACCAGCTCCACCTCGTGGAAATGCTGGTCGTAGGTCACCGCATTGCGGTGCTGCTGGGCGCCGGGGTGCTGGGTTTCGATGTCCTGGTAGAGCGTGCCGCCGAAGGCGACGTTGATCAGCTGCAACCCCCGGCACACGCCGAAGATGGGCTTGCCGGCCTGCTCGAAGGCTTCGACCACGGCCAGGTCGTACAGGTCGCGGATGCGGTCGCCCAGCCAGGCGTCCTTGAGCGGGACCTCGCCATAGGTGCCGGGCCACACGTCGGACCCGCCGTGCATCACCACGCCATCGAGCCAGTCCGCGTAGTGCGCCAGGGTGACGTCGCCGCGCGCGGTCTCGCCGGTGGGGCAGGGCACCATCACCACCATCGCGCCGGCGGACATGATCCAGTGGGCGATCGACTGCTCCACGTACTGCAGCGTCTTGTTGGTGAACAGCGAGCGGGCGGGGTCCGCGTGTGAGAAGCAGGCGGACAGGCCGATCTTGAGGCGCTTGGAAGTGGACATGCTCAGCGGTCCGCGAAGGAGAATCGGCGGCGAATGGATGCGCCGCAGGTCAGGGCAAAAGGCATCCGAACGTTGTAACACCCGCCCCCGGCACCGGCTGTAGGAACCGGCCGCTCCCGCCGTGGGCGCCTGCCCGACAGCCCGGCGGCGCCGCGCGTTGCGGTGGCCCGGCGCTGCGATGTGCGACGATGCCCCCGGGTGGTGGCCGGAACGCGGCATCCACGCGCCGGTCCCGCCCTTTCGTCTTGCCCGGCCCCTGCCGGGCGCCATTGGAAAAAAGGAGCAACGCTATGCAAGTACAGGTGCACACCGACGACTACATCCAGGGCGGCGAATCGCTGGCCCAGTGGATCCATGACGAGACCAACAGCCGGCTTGCACGCTTTCGCGACCACCTGACCCGCGTGGAGGTCTTCCTGTCCGATGTGGACGCCGGCAAGTCCGGCGCGGCCGACAAGCGCTGCGTGGTGGAAGCCCGCGCGGCGGGGCGCCCACCCGTCGCCGCCAGCGCCGATGCGGACAAGCTGGCCGATGCCTTCACCAGCGCGGTTGAAAAGGCGGCCCGCGCCCTCGACACCGACCTGGGCCGCCTCAAGGACCGCCACGGCCGCGAGACCATCCGCACTGCGACCGAGTGAGTCCGGCAGGGCCGGGCCTGCGCGGGCCCTGGCCCTCCGGGCTCTGAACCGCCACGGCCCCGCTTTCGCGGGGCTTTTTTTATTCCGCAGGCCTGGCGGCGGCGCGGCCTGGGCCTGCC
>NZ_BAAJYT010000204.1:0-6434 GCF_057541515.1 Acidovorax sp. KNOB132 | reverse complement strand
GGTGGATGCGTGCAGCCGCCGGTCAGCGCGGCGATCGCGGCCGCCGCCAGGCCGGTGCGGGCCGTGCGGGCGATGGCCGATGGGAAGTGGGAGCGGGGCGCGAAGGGCATCGGTTGGCTCCGACAGGAGGGGTGACTCCGGGCCGGGTGTGCGGGCTCAAACGGCAGGCGCCCGCACCGCGTTGCCCGCGTCGGCCCAGCCGAAGAAGCGGCAGATCTCGCTGCGGCGCGCCAGGGCGTCCGCGCGGCCGAGGGCCATGAGTTCGCGCGTGTAGCCGGCCTCGAACAGCAGGTAGCTGGCCAGCGCGGCGCCGCGCACGTCCTGCATGTTGGAGGTCACGCCCAGGCCTCCCAGCAGCGTGCGGATGGGGCGGGGCAGCTCGCCCACGTAGCGGGCGGCCACCGCATCCAGGCGCTGCGAAGGCGCGATCACCAGCAGTTCCAGCGGGCGCAAGGGGCTGTGCGCGCGCACTTCGGGCGGGATGAGGGACAGCGTCTGGTTGATGCGCTGGGCGCGCTCCACATCCACCGACAGGGCGTCCAGGAAGATGTTGGACAGCGTGTGCCCGGCGATCTGCGCGAGTGACGGGTAGGCCGGCGCATCGCTGTGCAGCGCCTCGCCCGCCGGTTCGTGCATGCGGCCCGCGCCCACCACCAGGATGCGTTCGGCGCCCAGATGGATGGCCGGCGCGATCGGGGCGGACTGACGCATCGATCCGTCACCGAAGTATTCGGTGTGGCCGTCGATGCCCAGCGCCGTGGCGGGAAAGACGAACGGAATGGCCGACGACGCCAGCAGGTGGTCGTGCGTGATGCGGTCGCGCGTGGCCTTGCGCTGCGAGCGCACCCAGGGCTGCTGCGCCTGCGCGGCCTCGAAGAAGGTCACGTGCTCGCCCGAGCTGTAACTGGAGGCGGTGATGGCCAGCGCCTGCAGGTGCCCCTGGCGGATCAGCCGGGGCAGCCGCACCAGCGGCACCAGTTGCGTGAGCAGGCCGGTGAGCGGCGAGTTGTCCAGCAGCGAGCGCGGCCGCATGCGCCGCCAGCGCGCCAGCAGCCAGCCCAGCGACATCAGGGTGAGCCAGCCCGCGCCGCTGCGCATCACGCTCAGCGAGTCGGCCCGGTACACCTGTTGCGCGTGGAAATTGCGCCACACGCGGGCGATGCGGCGCACAGCCCGGTCGAACTGGTCCGCCCCGCAGGCGAGGGCGGCCGCGTTGATGGCGCCGGCCGAGGTGCCGGTGATGATCGGAAACGGGTTGGGTTCGCGCCCCGCGCCGCACGCCATGCGCAGGTCGGAGATCGCCTCCAGCACGCCCACCTGGTAGGCCGCGCGGGCCCCGCCGCCGGTCAGCACCAGGCCGATGGGGCGGGGCGAGACGGGTTTGGCGGCGGGGGCTGCGGCGGAAGGGGGCATGGCGGGCCTCGGCGGATCGGTGGTCGTACCCGGCGTCGGATCACCGGGCGGGTGCGGCGCGGGGCGCCTTCAGCAGCAGGGCGGCCAGGGCCTCCCCCTCCATCAGCGTGATGCTGTGCTCGCGGGCATAGCCGCGGGCGTTGTCGCTCACCGTGCCCTGCATCGCGATGTAGGTGCTGGCCGGCACGTCCTGCGCCCGGGCGGCCGCCTGCAGGTCGCGCAGCGGCTCGATGCCATGGGTGGCGGCCTTCCAGCGGCGTGCGCTCACCAGGGCGGTCTGGCCCGCTTTCTCCAGGCGGAAATCGGCCTGCAGGCCGGTGAGGCGGCGCACCGCGTAGCCCTCGGCCTGCCAGGCGCGCTCCAGCGCATCCGCAAAGCTGCGCCAGGGCATCTCCGCCGCCTGCCCCAGCACGGCCTGCACCCGCGCGCTGCTGGGCGCGCGCCACTGGCGCCAGGCGGCCAGGCAGCCCACGCCGAAGATCGGCAGGGCGCCCACCGCGGCGTACGGGGCGATGTGCGAGGGCAGCAGGGCGCCGCACACCAGCGCGATCAGACCGGCCACCGACCAACTGATCCACCAGGGCGAACGCAGCAGGATCGCGAACAGGGAGTTGGGGGCCATCTTGAATTTCACGGGAATCCTTGTACTGAACGGGTGGGCAGGCGTGGGCGGGCGCGGCAACGGTGCATTGTCCTCGGCCCTGCGGGGTTGGAAGATCAGGGAATAGACTACCGGCCCCTCAAGGAGTTATTGGCATGGCAGTCACAGAACAGGCGCTGTTGGCGGCGCTCGCGAGCGTAAGCGATCCGCACACCGGCAAGGATTTCGTCAGTGCGCGGGCGGTGCGCAACGTGCGCATCGCCGGTGGCGACGTGGCGTTCGACGTCGAGCTGGGCTACCCGGCCAAGAGCCTGGTGCCCGAACTGGAGCGCCAGTTGACCGCGGCGGCCCAGGCCGTCGCCGGCGTGGAGCAGGTGGCGGTGCGCATCACCAGCCAGGTCGTCGCGCATGCGGTGCAGCGCGGCGTGCAGTTGCTGCCGCAGGTCAAGAACATCATCGCCGTGGCCTCGGGCAAGGGCGGCGTGGGCAAGAGCACCACCGCCGCCAACCTGGCCCTGGCGCTCGCGGCCGAGGGCGCCAGCGTCGGCGTGCTGGATGCCGACATCTACGGCCCCAGCCAGCCCATGATGCTCGGCATCGAGGGCAAGCCCGAAAGCGCCGACGGCAAGACCATGGAGCCGATGCGCAACCACGGCGTGCAGGTGATGTCGATCGGTTTCCTGATCGATGCCGACCAGGCCATGATCTGGCGCGGCCCCATGGCCACGCAGGCGCTGGAGCAGCTGCTGCGGCAAACCCACTGGAAGGACCTGGACTACCTCATCGTGGACATGCCGCCCGGCACCGGCGACATCCAGCTCACGCTGAGCCAGCGCGTGCCCATCACCGGCGCGGTGATCGTCACCACGCCGCAGGACATCGCGCTGCTGGATGCCAAGAAGGGCATCAAGATGTTCGAGAAGGTGGGCGTGCCCATCCTGGGCATCGTCGAGAACATGGCGGTGCACGTGTGCAGCCAGTGCGGCCACGCCGAGCACATCTTCGGCGAGGGCGGCGGCCAGCGCATGGCGGCGGAATACGGCATGGCCTACCTGGGCGCGCTGCCGCTGGACATGCAGATCCGCCTGCAGGCCGACACCGGCACCCCCACCGTGGTGGCCGACCCCGATGGCGAGGTGGCCCGCATCTACAAGAAGATGGCGCGCGACGTGGCGGTCAAGGTGGCGCAGCAGGCCAAGGACTTCTCGTCGAAATTCCCCACCATCTCCATCAGCAAGACCACCTGAGGCGGCCGCTGCCGGACGACCGGCGGCTTCGCCTGCACTGCTGTCCTTTCTGCTTCCTGACAGCGCGGAAAAACATGTCGCGTTGTGTGCAATGTGTCTTGACGTAGCTCAAGCAATGCGCTGACACTGGATCGAGAACCCGTGCCAGGGTGGCGCGCGGACGTCGAAAAAGAGCACAGCAGAGAGGAGTGGCATGTCATCCACACAACCCGGTTTTCTGGACAAGGAACGCATCATTGCCGGTCCCGGCTTCAACCGGTGGCTCGTTCCTCCGGCGGCCTTGGCGATCCACCTTTGCATCGGCATGGCTTACGGGTTCTCCGTGTTCTGGCTGCCGCTGTCCAAGGCCCTCTCCACGGCCGGCACCGGCGCTGCCTGCCCCAAGGACATGAGCTTCTTCGCGGAGCTGTTCGCCTCCGGCTGCGACTGGCGCGTGGCCACGCTGGGCTGGATGTACACCCTGTTTTTCGTGTTCCTGGGCTGCTCTGCCGCCATCTGGGGCGGCTGGCTGGAGCGCGCCGGTCCGCGCAAGGCGGGTGTCGTGTCCGCGGTGTGCTGGTGCGGCGGCATGCTGCTGTCGGCACTGGGCATCCACCTGCACCAGTTCTGGCTGATGATCCTCGGCTCGGGCGTCATCGGCGGGATCGGCCTGGGGCTGGGCTACATCTCGCCGGTGTCCACGCTCATCAAATGGTTTCCCGACCGGCGGGGCATGGCGACCGGCATGGCCATCATGGGCTTCGGCGGCGGCGCGATGATCGGCTCGCCCCTCGCGGTGGACCTGATGAAGCGGTTTTCCACCCCCACCGACGTGGGCGTGATGCAGACCTTCGTGGTCATGGCGCTCCTGTACTTCGTCTTCATGATGGCCGGCGCCCTCGGCTACCGCGTGCCCGCCACGGGCTGGAAGCCGGCCGGCTGGACCCCGCCGCCGCCCAGCGCCAACACCATGATCACGCAGCGCCACGTGCACGTGAAGCGCGTCTGGGGCATTCCGCAGTTCTGGCTGGTCTGGGTGGTGCTGTGCATGAACGTGAGCGCGGGCATCGGCGTGATCGGCATGGCCTCGCCGATGCTGCAGGAGGTGTTCGGCGGCGCGCTCATCGGCGTGCCGCAGAAGTTCGGCGAACTCGACAAGGCGCAGCTGGCGGCCATCGCCGCCGTGGCTGGCGGCTTCACCGCGCTGCTGTCGCTGTTCAACATCGGCGGCCGGTTCTTCTGGGCCAGCCTGTCGGACAAGCTGGGCCGCAAGATGACCTACGTGGTGTTCTTCGTGCTGGGCGGCCTGCTGTACGCCAGCATCCCCAGCTCGGCCGGGGCCGGCAGCAAGCTGCTGTTCGTGGGGGCGTTCTGCATCATCCTGTCGATGTACGGCGGCGGTTTCGCCACGGTGCCGGCTTACCTGGCCGATCTGTTCGGCACGCAGTTCGTGGGTGCCATCCACGGTCGCCTGCTCACCGCCTGGGCCACCGCGGGCATCCTGGGCCCGGTGGTTGTCAACTACATGCGCGAATACCAGCTGGGCCTGGGCCTGCCGCGCGAGCAGGTCTACAACCAGACCATGTACATCCTGGTGGGCATGCTGGTCATCGGCCTGATCGCCAACCTGCTGGTGCGCCCGCTGGCCGACAAGTGGTTCATGACCGATGAAGAGCTGGCGCACGAGAAAAAGCTCGCGCACGAGAAATCGCTGGCGGCCGAGGTGGGTTCGGGCACCGGGGCCGGCAGCTCCACCAGTCCGGCACTGGTGGCGTTCGCCTGGGCTGCGGTGGGCATTCCCCTGGCCTGGGGCATCTACAAGACCCTGGTGAGCGCGGCCAAGTTCTTCCAGTAAGGGCCGGGCACCATGGTGCTGCCAGGCTCCCTTCACCGGCGGATCAACGCCGCCGCGGCGCGGTTCGCCGCCGAGCACGCGGGCCGCTTCACGCTCGAGCCACCGCAGGGTGGCGCCGCTCAGGCGCCGCTGCTGCGTTGCGCCGGGCGCCTGCTGAACGGCGACTTTTCGGTGGCCGACCGCTTCACCGCGCAGACCGGCGTGCGCGCCACCGTGTTCGCCCGGCAGGGCAACGACTTCGTCCGCGTCGCCACCTCGGTGCGCAAGCAGGACGGCGAGCGCGCGGTGGGCACGTTGCTCGACCGCTCCCACCCGGCCTATGCCAACTTGCTGGCGGGGCGCGGCTATGCCGGCTACGCCACGGTGTTCGGCCGGCAGAACATGACCCGTTACGACCCGGTGCGCGATGCGTCCGGCCACGTGGTGGGCGTGCTCTACGTGGGCCTGGATGTCAGCGAGATTCCCGCTTTGAACCTGGCGGGCCGGCTGGCCCTGCTGGTGCTGGCGGTGCAGTATGCGCTGTGGGCGCTGGCCTGGCTGGTGCTGGCGCCACTGCCTGCCAGTTGGGTAGCGGTGGTGGCGGGCCTGCCGCTGCTGGCAGCGGCGGCGATCTACGGCATGGTGCAGCGCGGCATTGCCCGGCCGGTGGCGCAGGGGCGCGCGGCGGCGCAGCGCATCGCCGCCGGCGACCTCACCACCCAGATGCATGTGGCCCGGCGCGACGAGGTGGGGCAGATGCTGCAGGCCATCAACGGCATCGGCGTGGGGCTGGCCGGACTGGTGGGCAACGTGCGGCGGGGCGCGGACGGGCTGCGCCTGTCCACCAGCGAGATCGCGGCCGGCAACGGCGATCTGGCCACGCGCACCGAGCAGCAGGCCGGCGAAGTCAACAGCGCCGCCTCGGCGCTGGAGCAGCTCACGGCCACGGTGGGGCAGAACGCCGAGCACGCCCGGCGCGTCAACGGGCTCATGGGCGCGGTGTCGCAGGCGGCCGGGCAAAGCGGCGCTGCGGTGGAGCGGGTGGTCGCCACCATGGGCGACATCCGCGAGGGCGCACACCGCATCCGCGACATCATCGGCATCATCGACGGCATCGCCTTCCAGACCAACATCCCGTGCGCTGAACGCCCGCGGTGGAAGCGGCCCGCGCGGGTGAGCAAGGGCGCGGCTTCGCGGTGGTGGCCAGCGAGGTGCGGTCGCTCGCGGGGCGCTCGGCGGAGGCCGCCAAGGAGATCAAGGCGATGATCGAAGCCAGCGTGTCGCGCGTGAGCACCGGCAGCGATCTCGTGGCCCAGGCCGGACGCACCATGGACGAGGTGGTGGCGCAGGTCACACAGGT
>NZ_BAAJYT010000203.1:0-6444 GCF_057541515.1 Acidovorax sp. KNOB132 | reverse complement strand
CCAACGGGGCGTACCCGGGCGCGGCGGCTCTGTCGTCCATGGTGCTGCTGGTGCCCGCCGTCATCGGCATGGCGGCTGCCAGTGGCTGCGGGGCGCCTGTCGCCGGCACGGTTCAAGGCTGCTTTTTCATCGGCCTGGGCTGTTGGGTCTCTACATGGCCGTGCGCGGGCTGGTGTCGCTGCAGGCCTGACCGGTGCGGCAATGAAAAGGGGCGCCATGGCGCCCTCGGGGGTGGTCAGGGCAGCGCCAGCGGGCGCCGCGCCGGTCCGCAGCCGGCCGGTCAGGCGCGCACTGCCTGGCCCAGCCGCGCCACGCCCTCGCGGATCTTGTCCACATCGGCCGTGGCGAACGACAGGCGCAGCGTGGCGTGGTCGGGCTGCGCGCAGAAGAACGGCGTGCCGGGCACGAAGGCCACGCCCTGCTCGATGGCCTTCTTGGCCAGCACGTTGCCGTCGGCCACCTGGCCGCGCGCGCCGGTGAGGCGCGCCCAGACGAACAGGCCGCCCTGCGGCTGCACGAACGCGATGGCGTCGCCCAGTTCCTTGCGCAGCGCATCGCCCATGGCCTCGGCGCGCTCGGCGTACACCGCGCGCACCTTGGCCAGCGTGGCGGGCATGCGGCCGGCCTTGAGGTACTGCGCGGCCGTGGCCTGCGCGAAGGTGCTGGTGTGCGCATCGCTGAACTGCTTGCACATGGTGGCCTTGGCCAGCAGCTCGGCCGGCGCGATGAGCCAGCCCACGCGCAGGCCGGGGCTCAGCACCTTGCTCAAGCTGCCGCAGTGCACCAGCAGGTCGCGGCTGCCGGGCACGTCGGCCGACAGCGCCAGCAGGCTGGGCGGCGGCGCCTCGCCGAAGTACAGGTCGCCGTAGGGATCGTCCTCGACGATCAGCGTCTGGTGGCGGGCGGCCATCTCCAGCACCTTTCGGCGGCGCTCCAGGCTCAGCAACGCGCCGCTGGGGTTGCCGAAGGTGGGGATGAGGTAGACGAACTTGGGGCGGTGCTCGGCGATGAGCTTTTCCAGCGCGTCGGTGTCCACGCCTTCGCCATCGACCGGCGCGCTGATCAGCTCGGCGCCATAGAGGCGAAAGCACTGGATGGTGGCCAGGAAGGTCGGGCCTTCCACGATCACCTTGTCGCCGGGGCTGATGAGCGTCTTGCCCAGCAGGTCCAGCGCCTGCTGGCTGCCGGTGGTGACGATGAGGTTGTCGGTCGCCACGTCCCTGGCGCCCTTGCTGACCATGAAGGCGGCCAGTTGCTCGCGCAGCGGGTTGTAGCCCTCGGTAGCGCCGTACTGCAGGGCCGCGCCCGGCTCCTCGGCCAGGGCCTTATTGGAGGCCTCGCGGATGCCGTCCACATCGAACATCGCGCTGTCCGGAAATCCCCCGGCAAAGCTGATGATGCCGGGCTTGCCCAGCAGCTTGAAAAGCTCGCGGATGGCGGAGGTCTCTACGTTGTTCAGTCGGTCGGCGAATTGCAGGGGCATGGTCGGGGTCTCACTTTCTGGATGCGATTGTCGCCAAATCGGCGTGGCGTTTTCCTGCGTGTGGTGCCAGTGCACGCGGCCGGCGCGCCGGGGCCGCGGCGTGCCGCCCCGGCCCCGGTGGCGAAATGCTGCGCCGCTGCGGCCGAAACGGCATTCAGCGGGCGGCGTTGGCCACCGCGGGCCGCGGGCCCAGCTGCTGCCACAGGTAGGCGAACTCCAGCGCCAGCAGGTGGGCACGCTGCGCGTTGTCGGCCGCGCCGCCGTGGCCGCCTTCGGTGTTCTCGTAGTACAGCAGGTCGTGCCCCTGCGCCAGCATGCGCGCGGCCATCTTGCGCGCGTGGCCGGGGTGCACCCGGTCGTCGCGTGTCGAGGTGGTGAACAGCACCCGGGGATAGCGCGCATTGGCCCGCACCTGGTGGTAGGGGCTGTAGCGCGCGATGAAGGCCCAGTCGGCCGGGTCGTCCGGATCGCCGTACTCGGCCATCCACGACGCGCCCGCCAGCAGCGTGTGGTAGCGCCGCATGTCCAGCAGCGGCACCTGGCAGACCACCGCGTTGAACAGGTCGGGCCGCTGCACCATCACCGCGCCCACCAGCAGCCCGCCGTTGCTGCCGCCCTGGATGCCCAGGTGCGCGGGCCGGGTGACGCCGCGCGCGATCAGGTCCTGTGCGATGGCGATCAGGTCGTCGTAGCTGCGCTGCTTGTGTTCGCGCACCGCCGCCTGGTGCCACGCCGGCCCGTACTCGCCGCCCCCGCGCAGGTTGGCCACCACCAGCACGCCGCCCTGCTCGCACCAGGCCCGGCCGTAGTCGGCGGCGTACCAGGGCGTGAGCGCATGCTCGAAGCCACCGTAGCCGTAGATCAGCGTGGGGTTGCCGCCATCGGCCTGCGCGCCGCGCGGCCACAGCACGAAATACGGCACGCGCGTGCCGTCGGCCGACGTGGCGAAGCACTGCTCGGTGCGCATGCCTTCGGCATCGAAGCGCGCCGGCCCGGCCTTGAGCAACTCGCGCTCGTCATCGGCGGTGCTGGCCAGGAACAGCGAGGCGGGCGTGGTGAAGTCGGTGTACGACAGCAGGTAATGCTCGGCCAGCGGGTCGTCGGCCAGCAGCGGGTCGTACAGGGCCGTCACGCCCAGTTGGCCGGGGAACGGTGTGTCCACCGCGCGGCCGACGAAGGGACCGCCCTCGCCCCCGGGCCGGTGCCACAGCTCCAGCCGCTCGGCCACGTTGTCCATCACCTGCAGCAGCACGTGGTCGCGCGTGGTGTCGTAGCCGGCCAGCGAGCGCGTGGCCGTGGGAGTGAACAGCGCCGCAGCCCGGCGCTCGCCGCGCAGCCAGGCCGCCGCGTCGGCATGCAGCAGCGAGCCGGCGGCGAACTGCGCCTCCCCCAGCACCAGGTCGCTGCGCAGCTCCAGGAGCAGCGTGCCGCGCACGAAGTCGGGAATGGCGTCGTCCGGCACGTCCAGCCGCACGGGGGCGGCATCCGGCGCTTCAGCAGGCCCCTCGGTCAGCCAGACCTCGTGGCGGTAGAAGTCGATCATGCGGGTGAACACGGTGCGCTCGAAGCCCGGCGTGCGGTCCACGCCCACCCCCACGCCCACGTCCGACGCCTCGCCCTCGAACACCGTGACCGCGCTGGCCAGCGGCGTGCCGCGCCGCCAGCGCTTGACGATGCGGGGGTAGCCCGATTCGGTCAGGGAGCCCTCGCCGAAATCGGTGCTCACGTAGACCGTTTCGGCGTCGATCCAGGTCACGTCCGACTTGGCCTCAGGCAGGGCGAAACCCGCTTCGACGAACTGCCGCGACACCAGGTCGAACTCGCGGATCACCGTGGCATCGGCCCCGCCGCGCGAGAGCGACACCAGGGCGTGGCGATACTCCGGACCCAGCACTTCGGCCCCGCCCCAGACCCAGTTCTCGTCCTCGGCCAGGGCGAGGGCATCCAGGTCGAGCACCGTTTCCCACGCGGGTTCGGGCGCGCGGTACCCGGCCAGCGTGGTGCGCCGCCACAGCCCGCGGCGGTGGTGCCCGTCCTGCCACAGGTTGTAGAGCCAGTCGCCACGCCGCACCACGCTGGGAATGCGGTCCTTGGCGTCCATGATGTCCAGCAACTGCTCGCGCGTGGGGGCATATTCGGGCCGGGCCGTCAGCACCGCCTCGGAATGCGCATTGCGCTCGCGCACCCAGGCCAGGGCGCTTTCGCTGTCCACCGCTTCGAGCCACTGGTGGGGGTCTTCATCCTGCGCGGGATCGTGGGCTGGCGTTGCGATGGGCGGCGTGGATTCGGGCATGGGTTCCTTGAGGGATGGCGTTCCGGGACGGCACGGCCGGTCTTCGGGGATTTTCGCCGCCCCGGCTTGCCCTGTGCCGGGCCGGGGCTTGGCCGGAGTTTTGCGGGGCAGCGGGCACTGCCGCTTGCTACCGCGCGGGCACGGCCGCACCGGTGCCGGCGGGCTCGGACCACCGCGCCGTCCCCTGGCAGGCGGCCAGGTTCCGTTGCGAAGGCCCGCTGCAGGGGGATGCTGTGCCCTCCCGGTTCAGCCGCCAGTCCATGCGCGCGAGCAGATGGCCCAGCAGCGTGCGGTACAGCGCATCGCCCACCAGCGCATCCTCGACGCCGGCGTCCAGGTTGGGGTTGTCGTTGATCTCGATCACATGGGCGCCGGCCGCATTGCACTTGAGGTCCACGCCGTAAAAACCGTTGCCGACCAGCCGCGCCGCGCGCGTGGCGGCCTGCAGCACCGGCGGCGGCACGGCATCCAGGGACACGGCCTGGGTGCGGCCCTCCACGTACCCGCCGTCTTCGCCGTGCCGCAGGATCTGCCAGTGGCCTTCGCACATGTAGTACTTCGCGGCGAACAGGGGCTCCCCGCCCACCAGGCCGATGCGCCAGTCGAAGTCGGTGTACATGAACTCCTGCAGCAGGATGATCCCGGACTCGCGGAGCATTTCGCGCGCAATGGCGTGCAGCGCCTCGGCGTTCTCGGCCTTCTTCACGCTGCGGCTGAACGAGCCGTCCGGCACCTTCACCACCACCGGGTAGGCCAGGCCCCGCGGCAGATCGCCCAGCGTGCGGCGGCTCACGAGGTGCGTGCGCGGCGTGGCGATGCCGTGGCCCTTGAGCAGCTCGGCCAGGTACGCCTTGTTGGTGCATCGCAGGATGGAGACCGGATCGTCGATCACCGGCATGCCCTCGGCCGCGGCTTTCTTGGCGAACTGGAAGGTGTGGTGGTTGACCGCCGTGGTCTCGCGGATGAAGAGCGCATCAAACTGGGTCAGGCGCGAGAAATCCTTCTTCTCGATCAGTTCGACCGCGATGCCCATGTCCTGGCCCACGTCCACGATCTTCTGCAGCGTGCGGCGGCTGGACGGCGGCAGCGGGTCGTTGGGGTCGTGCAGGATGGCCAGGTCCATGCGCGGCGCGGCCACCGGCGCGGCGGGGCGCCAGTGGCGGCGCGTGAAATGCGCCAGGGCCTCGTCGAACAGGCCGTCGCGGTGGGCATCCACATCGCGCGGATCCAGCGATTGCAGCGCGGCGACGTGCCAGCCGGGCGATGGCTCGCGCCGCTGCAGGTGCAGCCGCAGCAGCGGGCAGCGGAACAACTCGAAGCTCTTGCGCGCGAGGGCGGTCAGTTCGGCGTCCTCCGCCAGCCCGAAGAACACGTGCAGGGTGAGCGAGCTGACGGACTGCGGCACGCTGTCCAGCGGACCGATCAGGCGGTCCAGCACGGCCAGCGAGGCGGCCTGCTGCTTGCCGCGCTGCAGTGCCACGATGGTCTCGACGCTGGGCGTGACCCGGTCGCCCCGCGCTTCGGCCAGCAGCGAGCAGTAGTAGCCCATGCCCAGGTAGCTGTAGTTGCGGCACAGGTTGGTGACCTTGCGCGCACGCGCTCGCGGGCGCGGCTCCTCGGCGATGAACGCCTCCGCGGTGACGATGCGCACCCCGGGGTCGCTCCAGCGGAAATCCGAGCGTCTTTCCACCACGATCACATGTTCTGAAGTCACTTCAAGGCTTTCTGGACAGGATGACGGCCGCTGTCCGGCGGCGGCGCCCGTAGCGGGCCATCTTCTTGAATTCGGACAGGCTCACCGACACGCCGCCGTCGCCCTCGCCCGAACGGGCCATCGGGTCCAGCACCCGAAAGACCGTGCCGTCGAAGCCGGTGATGACGACCCAGTGCGGCGCCTTTTCGCGGTGCAGGCGCCACAGGCTGATGAGCACGATGGGCACATGCCCGTGGCGCAACTGCTCGATCACGCCCTCGGGCGAGACGGGCAGCGCGAACACCGGCGCGCCATGCGCGACCAGTTCGGCGCGGAAATCGTCCTCCACGCGCTGGATCACGCGCTTCTTGTGGGGCTCGCGCACGCTGTCCATGAAGAGCGACGAGCCCGCGGCGGCGTACACCGCCACACCGAAGCCACGGCGCAGGGCGGCGCAGGCCAGGCCGAACGGGCCGCAGCCGCCATGGCCCGCGGCCATGAACACCGTGGTCGCCTCGCGCCACAGGCGGATCTCGGCGGCCTGGTCCAGCACGGTGTCCGGCGCCAGGGCCGACATGGCGATCAGCAGCGCGCATGGGCCGCAGGTGAAGTCCAGTGTCTGTCCGTAGTGCCGGGCCCGGGGCAGCATCAGCCGGTCCCGGCGGTGGCCGTCGAACACGTCCTTCTCGAAGCGGATCGCATCCGCGCCGTCTGCGTAGTAGCCGGGCGCGCGGCCCACCGCCACGAACCCGAAGCGCTGGAAGAGCCGGTGGGCGGCCACGTTCTCGGCCCGGCTCTCCAGACGCAGCAGGGCGCAGCCCCAATGGCGCGCGCAGTCCAGCGCCTCGGCCAGGAACGCACTGGCGATGCCGCCGTGGCGCGCCTGGGGCGCAACGGCGATGGAATACAGCCGCGCCACCGAGGTGCCCCGGCGGCGCAGGACCACGCAGGCGCCCAGCAGCGCGCCGCCGCCGG
>NZ_BAAJYT010000202.1:0-6460 GCF_057541515.1 Acidovorax sp. KNOB132 | reverse complement strand
GCCCGTGCTGGTGCTGGCCGAGGTGGACGGCCCGGCCGATGAGCAGCCCCTGCCCACCGCCGCCGATGCCCGCATCGTCTGGGTGCACCGCCAGGGCGCCGAGACCGGCACCGCCGAGCCCCTGCTGCAGGCGCTGCGCGCGCAGCCCCTGCCCGCGGGCGATTTCCACGCCTGGGTGGCCTGCGAATCGGCCGTGGCCAAGGCCCTGCGCGCGCACCTGGTGGGCGAGCGAGGCGCCTACCCCAAGTGGGTCAAGGCCTCGGGCTACTGGCGCCGGGGCAGCGCGGCCACGCACGACACGCACGAGGACTGACCGGGAGGGACCGGCAGGCGCCGCGCGGGCCCCTCATGCGGGCCGCGCGGCCAGACCCTGCGCCACATGGTCGATCCAGGCCCGCACCCGCGCCGGCAGAAAGCGGTTGGGCGGGTACAGCAGCCAGGCCGTGCCGGAGTACGCCGTGGTGTGGCGCCAGCCGGGCAGCACGCGCACCAGCGTGCCGGCCGCCAGGGCCGCCTGCGCCGTGAAGCCCGGCAGCGAGGCGATGCCCAGGCCGCCCAGGGCGGCCTCGCACCGCACCTCGCTGTGGTTGGCCACGTAGCGGCCGCGCACCTTCACCACGGCGGATTCCGCTGCGCCACCCCCGCCACCCGGCCGCTCGAAGCGCCAGTGCCGGTCGCGCTCGTCCTCGCCCAGGGGCAGGCAGTCGTGCTGCGCCAGATCGCGCGGGTGCTCCGGCAGGCCGCGCTGCGCCAGGTAGGCCGCGCTGGCGCACACCACGTGTTCCACCGGCTCCAGCGGCCGGCCCGCCAAGCCCGGGGGCGGCGCGTCGGTGATGCGCACCGCCACGTCGATGTGCTCGGTGAACAGGTCCACGGTGCGGTCGGTGATGACCAGCTGCACGTCCACCTGCGGATGCGCGGCCAGGAAGGACGGCACCAGCGGGTGCAGCCGCTGGCGTCCATAGGCCTTGGGCGCGCTCATGCACACCAGGCCGCTGGGCACGTCGGCATGGTGGCCGGCCAGCGCCAGCACCTCGCGCGCGCACGATTCCAGCCCCTGGCAGCGCGCGAACGCCGCGTGGCCCGCCTCGGTCAGGCGCAGGCGCCGGGTGGTGCGCTCCAGCAGCCGCACGCGCAGCACGCCTTCCAGCCGCGCCACCTGGCGGCTCACGGCCGACGGGGTCAGGCCCAGCTCGCGCGCCGCCGCGGAAAAGCTGCCCGCCGCCGCCACGCGGGCGAACACCGCCATGTCGGGCAGGCAGTCCAGGGCGTCATTTGTGCGCATGGGGAACCAATGTTGTTCTCTGACCAGCCATTATCGATGGCGCGGCATGAATCTACGATCGCCGCATGACCACGCTGCCCCTCGCCCGCCCCGCCACGCTGCTGCGCAGCGCCGACCTCGTCCTGCTGCTGGTGGCCGTGGTCTGGGGCACCAGCTACGGCGTGGCCAAGGGGGCGCTGGCGTTTTACCCGGTGCTGGGTTTCCTGGCCGTGCGGTTTTTGCTCACGGCGGCGCTGCTGGCCCCGGCGTGCCTGCGGGCGACGCGGGCGCAATGGCACGGCGCCCTGCGCGCCGGCCTGCCGCTGGGCGCGCTGCTGATGGCGATCTTCGTGTGCGAGACCTATGGCGTGGCGCACACGCAGGCCAGCCAGGCGGCGTTCCTCATCAGCCTGTGCGTGGTGTTCACCCCGTTCGCCGAATGGTGGATGCTGGGCCGGCGGCCGTCCGGCGCCGTGTTCGGCTTTGCGGCCGTTTCGCTGCTGGGCGCGGCGCTGCTGGCGGGCGGCGGCCTGCAGATTCGATGGGGCCTGGGCGACGCACTGATGCTGGCCGCCGCCGCGCTGCGCGCCGTGACCGTGTGCGCCACCAGCCGCCTCACCCGGCGGCATGCCCAGGCGCCCATGCTGCTGCTCACCGCCGTGCAGTCCGCCGTGGTGGGGCTGGGGTGCCTGCTGGTGGCCGTGTCGCTGCCGGGCGGGCTGCCCGCCCTGCCGGCCGAGGGCGCCTTCTGGGCCGCGAGCCTGTACCTGGTGCTGGGCTGCACGGTGTTCGCCTTCATCGCGCAGAACTGGGCGCTGAAACACACCGCCCCCAGCCGCGTGGGCCTGCTGATGGGCACCGAGCCGGCCTGGGGCGCGTTGTTCGCCGTGCTGTGGCTGGGGGAGAGTCTGGGCCCGGTGCAATGGCTGGGCGGGGCGCTGATCGTGGGGGCGGCGTGGTGGACGCTCGCGCGCCAGCGCGCGGGCTGATCACCGGCTCGAAGCTCCCATTGCACCGCGACACTGCACGGCGATACTCCGGCAGACAACGCGCCCGCCCGAGCCGCTGTGGCGGCGCCGACGCCCACAAGGAGCTTTCCGATGACCGACCTTCGCGACATCCTGGCGCACCTGCGCGCAGGGCGCTGGAACGAGGCCCACCAGCAGGTGCAGGACGATGCGACGCCGCTGGGCGCTTGGCTGCACGGCATCGTGCATCTGCAGGAAGGCGACCTGGAAGACGCCGAATACTGGTACGACCAGGCCCAGCGCCACTTTCGCAGCCGCGGCACGCTGGAGGAAGAGATGCAGCGGCTGGAAGCGGCCCTGCCGCAGAAGTAGCGCTGGAAAGCGCCGCGCACGGGCGCGGCCCTGCGCCGTCATGGCCCTGTAACGGCGCGCCGGCATCGTTGCGGTTTTCGTTCGCCACAAGCCATCGCATGCTGCCCTCTTTCCGCCTCGCCCCCTTCGCCCTGCTGGCCTGCGCCGCCGCCCTGCTGCCCGCCCACGCCCAGCAGGCTTTTCCCGCCACGCTCGCCGGCCATGCGGTGCTGCCGGCGCAGACCTTCATTCCCGCGCCCAAGGATGCCCCGGCCGATCTGCAGACCAGCGGCAAGTTCACCACGCCGCAGCGCGTGCACCAGTTGGGCAGCGTGGAAGGCACCTCCGCCGGCCGGCCCACGGGCGTGTCGCTGCCGTTCAAGGGCCAGCCCGCGCAGGGCCATTCGGGCATCAAGCGCATGGCCGACGGGTCGTTCTGGATCCTGACCGACAACGGCGCGGGGGCCAAGGCCAACTCGCCGGACTTCATGCTGTACCTGAACCACTACACGGTGGACTTCCGAAGCGGCCAGTTCAAGCGCCAGAAGACGGTGTTCCTGCACGACCCGGACAAGAAGGTGCCGTTTCGCATCGCCGAAGAGGGCACGAAGGAACGCTACCTGACCGGCTCGGACTTCGATCCCGAGAGCTTCCAGTTCGCCGGCGGCGCGCTGTGGATCGGCGAGGAGTTCGGCCCCTACCTCATCAAGGCCGACCTGTCCGGCCGCGTGCTGGCCGTGTTCGAGACGCAGGTGGACGGCAAGGTCGTGCGCTCGCCCGACCACCCGGCCATCACCGCCGCGGGCGCGCCCGATGCCAAGTCGCCGGCCTTCGAGATCAAGCGCTCCAAGGGCTTCGAAGGCATGGCATCGTCCAGGGACGGCAGCAAGCTCTACGCGCTGCTGGAAGGCCCGGTGTGGAACGAATCGGCCAAGGCCTACGAAGCGGTGGAAGGCGGCAAGCAATACCTGCGCGTGCTGGAGTTCGACGTGAAGCAGGAAAAGTGGACGGGCCGCCACTGGAAGTACGTGCTGGAGGCCAACCACCACGCCATCGGCGACTTCAACATGATCGACGAGAACACCGGCCTGATCATCGAACGCGACAACGGCGAGGGCACGGCCGACAAGGCCTGCCCCGAGGGCCAGAAGCGCACCGACTGCTTCCACGACCTGGCGAAGTTCAAGCGCGTGTACAAGGTGGAGCTGACCGATGCCAACGCCGGCGCCGAGCTGCGCAAGGTGGGCTACATCGACCTGCTGAACATCCAGGACCCGCAGCGCCTGGCGAGAAAGCCCTTGAACAACGGCGTGCTCGCCTTCCCGTTCTTCACCATCGAGAACGTGGACGTGGTGGACGCCACGCACATCGTGGTGGGCAACGACAACAACCTGCCGTTCAGCTCCAGCCGCGAGCCCAACCGGGCCGACGACAACGAACTGGTGCTGCTGGAAGTGGGCGAGCTGCTGCGCGCGCGCTGAAACCCTGCAGGCGGCGGGCCCCGACGCGGGTGGCAAAATCGCCGCACCCTCGGGGCACCCGGTTGCGCGGCGCTGACCCCGGCGGCCTTTTTCCACGCACCGGGAATCCACACGCATGTTCACTGGCATCGTCCAAGCCACGGCGGCCCTCGCCGCCATCCATGACCGCGAAGGCCTGCGGACCTTCATCATCGATTTTCCGCCCGGCTTCTGCCAGGACCTCGCCGTGGGCGCGAGCGTGGCGGTGGATGGCGTGTGCCTCACGGTGACCGAGCTGCTGCCGCCCAACGCGGCGGCGTTCGACGTGGTGCTGCAGAGCCTGAACGTGACCACCCTGGGCAGCTACGCCGTGGGCGACCGCGTGAACGTGGAGCGCGCGGCCAGGGACGGCGCCGAGATCGGCGGGCACCCGCTGTCGGGCCACATCGACTTCGCCACCACGCTGCAGTCGGTGCGCGAGTCGGACAACAACCGCGTGTGGCGCGTGGACATTCCGCCCGCCTTCCGCAAGTACATCTTCGCCAAGGGCTACATCGCCATCCACGGCGCGAGCCTGACGGTCTCCGAGGTGAACCGCGCCGAGGGCTGGTTCGAGGTGTGGCTGATCCCCGAGACGCGCCGCGCCACGGTGTTCGAGCACAAGCAGGCGGGCGACCGCCTCAACATCGAGATCGAGCGCAGCACGCAGGTGGTGGTGGACACCGTGCGCGAGGCGGTGCAGGAAAGCCTGGGGGCCCTGCAGCCGGTGCTGGAGGCGCTGCTGCGCGACAAGGGCCTGTCGCTCGAAGACTTCGTGCAGCCGCCCGTGCTGCCGCGCTGAAGGGCCACCGGGCTCCGGGTGTGGCAGCCCGGCATCAAAACGGGCTTCAGCACATATTCCACTAGGGCGTATCGCTATTAATTCAATAGCAAACGCCTGAACACGTCAAAGAATGACCAGCTCCCCGGCGCCCGTGTCCGCCCGGGGCTCGGCCAGCACCACGCGGTTGCGGCCCGTTTCCTTGGCGCGGTACATCGCCGCGTCGGCCTCGGACAGCAATTGGTCCAGCACCAGGCCGTGGCGGCCGGAATCGGCCACGCCGAAGCTCGCCGTCACGCGCAGCGGCTCGGGCGATGCCGGCAGCAGCAGCTGCAGGTTCGCCACCACCTCGCGCAGGCGCTCGGCCAGCCGCACGCCGTGCGCGGGGTCGCAGTGGCTCAGCAGCACCACGAACTCCTCGCCGCCGAAGCGGCCCACCAGATCGCCCAGCCGCAGTTCGGCCCGCAGCGCGCGCGCCACCGACACGAGCGCCTGGTCGCCCACCGCATGGCCCCACTGGTCGTTGAGCATCTTGAAGCGGTCCACGTCCAGGATGACGATGACCACGCCGAAGCCATGGCGCCGGGCCTGCGCGAGCACGCTTTCCGCCGCGTCGAAGAAGGCGCGCCGGTTGGGCAGGCCGGTGAGGAAGTCGGTGTTGGACTGCTCGCGCAGTTGCGCGATCAGGCTGTTGCGCTCGCGCTCCAGGGCCTCGCGCTGGCGGGTCTGCAGCTGCAGTTCGCGCGCGGCGCGGATCACCGCGGCCATTTCGTCGTTGGCGGCGGGCTGGGGCAGGGGCGCATCCAGGTCGTTGTTGGCCAGCGCCTTCAGCGCCCGCGCGGTCTGCACCAGCGGGCGCAGGACGCGGCGGTCCACCATCGACAGCGCCACCAGCAGCAGCGCCAGCAGCACCACCGAGCCCGCGGCCACCAGGCCCAGCATGCGCACGGCCCGGGTGTATTCGGCGCTGGCGCGCTCGCGCAGCTGGTTGAGCAGCGTGTCGCGCACATCGAAGATGGTGTTCATGTCGGGCACGTAGAGCGCCGCGAACCCTGCGGCGTCCAGCCCGTAGCGGCCGTTGCCCTCGCCGGCGGCGATCATGCGGTCGATGAGCGGCCCGGTGTCCCGGAAGTAGCGCTGCTGCACCGTCTGCCACGCCTGGGCGATGGGGCGCGGCTGCTCGGGCACCGAAAGCCGCAGCTCGATCAGGAAGCGCAGCTGCGCGATGCGCCCGCGCGTTTGCTCGATGGCCCGGCGTTCCTCGGCCGTGAACGGCTGCTGGCGCGCCAGCGCCGCCGTGAAATGCGAGCCCAGCAGCCCTGCGAACTCCCGCAGTTCGGCCGCGAGGCGCGCAACCTGCACGTCATCGGCCAGGGCCGGGTAGTGCTGCCGCGCGGCATTGGCCAGGCTGCTCGTGACCGGGGCCAGCAGCGGCACGATCGCCACCATGCCGTAGACGGCCGAACGGATCGACTCGGGCGCCCGCGCCTCGCGCGGCTGCGCCACCACCTGATCCACCCCCGCCCGGGCCGTGGCCAGCGCCATCTTGGCGGCGAGCACGCGCCGCGCGCCGTCGGCCAGCGTGGGATCGCCCGTG
>NZ_BAAJYT010000201.1:0-6516 GCF_057541515.1 Acidovorax sp. KNOB132 | reverse complement strand
TAGCCCACGTAGCCGGGCGGCGCGCCGATCAGGCGGGCCACCGAATGCTTTTCCATGAACTCGCTCATGTCGATGCGGATCAGGTGGTCTTCGCTGTCGAACAAAAAAGCCCGCCAGCGCCTTGCACAGCTCGGTCTTGCCCACGCCCGTGGGGCCCAGGAACAGGAACGAGCCCGTGGGCCGGTTGGGGTCGGACAGGCCCGAGCGCGAGCGGCGGATGGCATTGGCCACCGCGGCAATGGCCTCGTCCTGGCCCACCACGCGCTCGTGCAGCTTGTCTTCCATCTGAAGGAGCTTGTCCTTCTCGCCCTGCATCATCTTGGCCACGGGGATGCCGGTGGCGCGGCTCACCACCTCCGCGATCTCCTCGGCGCCCACCTGGGTGCGCAGCAGGCGCGGGGCGCTGCCTGCGCCGTCCTTGCCGGCTTCCTTGGCCTGCGCTTCCTTGAGCTGCTTTTCCAGATCGGGCAGCTTGCCGTACTGCAGCTCGGCCACCTTGTTGAAGTCGCCCTTGCGGGTGAACTCCTCGATCTGGAACTTGAGCTTGTCGATGGCCTCGCGCACGTGCGCGCTGCCTTGGGCCTGGGCCTTTTCGGACTGCCAGATCTCGTCGTAGTCGGCGATTTCCTTTTGCAGCCTGGCAATCTCTTCCTCGATCAGCGCGAAGCGCTTTTGCGAGGATTCGTCCTTCTCGCGGCGCACGGCCTCGCGCTCGATCTGCAGCTGGATCAGCCGCCGGTCGAGGCGGTCCATGACCTCGGGCTTGGAGTCCATCTCGATCTTGATCTTGGACGCGGCCTCGTCGATGAGGTCGATGGCCTTGTCGGGCAGGAAGCGGTCGGTGATGTAGCGGTGCGACAGCTCGGCCGCGGCCACGATGGCCGGGTCGGTGATGTCCACGCCATGGTGCACCTCGTACTTTTCCTGCAGCCCGCGCAGGATGGCGATGGTGGCCTCGACCGTGGGCTCGCCCACGAGGATCTTCTGGAAGCGCCGCTCCAGGGCCGCATCCTTTTCGATGTACTTGCGGTATTCGTCGAGCGTGGTCGCGCCCACGCAGTGCAGCTCGCCGCGCGCCAGCGCCGGCTTGAGCATGTTGCCCGCATCCATGGCGCCTTCGCCCTTGCCGGCGCCGACCATGGTGTGCAGCTCGTCGATGAAGACGATGGTCTGGCCCTCGTCCTTGGCCAGCTCGTTCAGCACGCTCTTCAGGCGCTCCTCGAACTCGCCGCGGTACTTGGCGCCGGCAAGCAGGGCCGCCATGTCCAGCGACAGCACGCGCTTGCCCTTGAGCGATTCCGGCACCTCGCCGGCCACGATGCGCTGGGCCAGGCCTTCCACGATGGCGGTCTTGCCCACGCCGGGCTCGCCGATCAGCACGGGGTTGTTCTTGGTGCGGCGCTGCAGCACCTGGATGGCGCGGCGGATCTCGTCGTCGCGGCCGATCACGGGGTCGAGCTTGCCGATGCGGGCGCGCTCGGTCAGGTCCAGGCAGTACTTGGCGAGGGCGCCACGCTGGCCTTCGGCCTCGGCGCTGTCCACCTTCTGGCCGCCGCGCACGGCGTCGATGGCGGCCTCCAGGCTCTTGCGGGTCAGGCCGTTGTCCTTGGCGATCTGGGCGGCGTCACCCTTGCTGTCCACCAGCGCGAGCAGGAACAGCTCGCTGGCGATGAACTGGTCGCCGCGCTTGATGGCCTCCTTCTCGGTCGCCTGCAGCACGCGGCCCAGCTCGGGGCCGCCCTGCACCTGATCCTGCCCGTGCACCTGGGGAAGGCGCTTGACCGCGGCCTCGGCCGCGGACAGCAGCCCCGGCACGTTGGCGCCGGCGCGCTGCAGCAGTGCCCGCGGACCGTCTTCCTGGCGCAGCATGGCGACCAGCATGTGCACGGGTTCGATGTAGGCGTTGTCGTTGCCCAGCGCCAGCGACTGCGCGTCGCTCAGGGCTTCCTGGAACTTGGTGGTGAATTTGTCGAGACGCATGGTTGAAATGTCCTCCGAATTGCAACGCAGTTGGGGGAGGTGGAGGCACATTTCAAGCGCGCGCCCCACAGCAGGCCATGCGCCAGATCAAATTCAGGCAGGCATCTCAAAAAAATGCCAAATGCTCACTTATCGATAGCAAAACGCCCTAGTGGAATATGCGGCGAAGGCCTTTTTTACCCCAAACCCTCATCCGCATTGGGAAGGGCCGCGATGCCCCAGCGCGCCAGCGCGGCGTCGTCGCTCACCCGGGCGTCGACCCAGCGCGCGCCCTGGGGCGTGACCTCCTTCTTCCAGAACGGCGCCTGGGTCTTGAGGTAGTCCATCAGGAACTCGCAGGCCTGAAAGCCCTGGCCCCGATGGGCCGAGGTCACCGCCACCAGCACGATCTGGTCCTGCGGCTGCAGCAGCCCCACACGGTGCACCACGCGGGCGCCAAACAGCTCGAAGCGGCGCAGCGCCTCGTCCACCATGGCTTCGATGGACTTCTCGGTCATGCCGGGGTAATGCTCCAGCTCCATCGATGCGACGGCGTCGCCGGCATTGTGATCGCGCACGGTGCCCACGAAGCAGCACACCGCGCCCACCCGCGGATCGCCGGCGCGCAGGGCCGCCAGTTCGGCGGACACGTCGAAGTCGGCCACCTGGACGGCCACGCGGGGCGGGGCGATGGGGAGTGGCGCGGGAACAGGGTTCATGGCCGCTGCGAAAGGGGTCTGGCGCCGGTGCGGCTCATGGCGAGCGGTGCAGGCGCGGGGCGGAGAGCAGGCCGCGCTCTTCCTCGATGATCTGGTCGAGCTGGCGCCGTGCGGGGGACGCCGGCACGCGCGCCAGCATGGCCTGCAGCCGCACCACGTCGTTCACCGACGGCGCGACCTTCACCTGTGCGATGGCCGCCTGGGTGTTGCCACCCTGGATGAGGGCGAAGACCTTGCCGGCCCACTCGTCTTTGTCTCTCGAATTGCGTGCCATGCGGCGGTGTCCTTGTGCGTGCGTTCGCAAACCGCGATTGTCATGGAAACCGCCGGGCCGCTGGCGCCGGCCGGGAAAAGAGCGCCTTTGCTAAAGTGGCCGGCTTGCCAGGCATGCCGCCGCGCCCGCCTCTTGCGCCTTGCACCGCTGCCATTCCCCCTTCGCTCTCCTTTCCGCATGGCCACCCAGACCGTCACCACCGACCGCTACAAGCTCTTTCCGTCACCGCGCAACCAGCACCGCGTGGTGTTCGAGCACGAGGTCTTCCAGCCCCACCCCTACGCGCTGATCGACCTGCCCAGCTACGACCTGCGGGGCCGCTACAGCCTGTTCGCCGCCCACCGCCTGGCGGACGGCAAGATGGGCCAGCTGGCCACGTTCGAGCTGGCCGAGGACGCCGAGCGGTTCGCGCGCCTGTTCACGCCCGACTGAGCCGCATCCGCCATGCACGACGAGAACCAGATCCACGTCCCGCCCTCGTTCCTGGCCGTGTACAGCGACGCCCGCCAGCGCCTGTCCGAGCCGGTCGCCGTGGTGCGCGAGCGCTACGAACTGTGCGAAGACCTGGCCAGCCATCTGGTGGAGCAGGCGCAGACGCTCTACCACGTGCAGGCCCCGTCGGAGGCCGAGATCCTGCTGCGCATCCACGCCGGGCTGGCCACGCCCGGCTCCGGCGTGGCGCCACCCGAGGCGCGCTGGATCACGCTGCGCCTGGCCGAACTGCTGAACTGGCGCTGCCCGGAACTGCCGCCCCCTTCGGACGAGGTTCCGCAAGGCGACGCCCCTGCGCCCTAGCCCCGCCACCCAGCGCGAGGGCACCGCCAGCGGCGCGACGGAGGGCCTGTACCGGCGCACCCTGGCTATACTGCCCCCCATGCCTTCGCACACCCCCTCGCCTTCGCGGACCCTCCGGTCCGTGGCGGCGTGCGCAGGCAAAGCCAAAAAACCCCAGCTCATCTGACCGGAGCTGCGCTGCGGGTCCGTCCGGATGAGCGACGGAACCGCGCGGCAGGCACCCTTTCCCCTTTTTTCTTTTTGAACGCCTGCCGCTTTGCCGGTCGGCGCACGCATCCCTGGACGGCTCCCTCGGTCGTTGCCTGAAAGGATGTTCCCGTGCGTTCACATTCCACCCACTCCCATGCCACCACCCGCCCTGCCCCCCCGCGGGCCCGTGGCGATTTCTCCGGCCTCTGGATTCCCCTGGTCACCCCGTTTCGCCACGGCGCCGTGGACCATGACGCCCTGAAGGCCCTCGTGCAGCGGCTGCGCGGCACGGGCATCGCGGGGTTCGTGGCCTGCGGCTCCACCGCCGAAGCCGGGGCGCTGGACACGCCGGAGCAGGACGCCGTGCTGGCACGGTGCTCGCGCACGCGGGCGGCCTGCCGGTGGTCATGGGCGTGTCGGGCTGCCACATGGGCCAGGTGCTGGCGCGGGTGCGCAGCCTGGCCCCGCAGCCGCTGGCCGGGCTGCTGGTGCCGGCGCCGCATTCCATCCGGCCGTCGCAGGCCGGGCTGCAGCAGTGGTTCAGGGCGATCGCCGATGCCAGCGCGGTCCCGCTCATCGTCTACGACATTCCCTACCGCACCGGCGCCACGCTCGACCTGGCCACCTTGCGCGGCCTGGCGGCGCACCCGAATCTCCGCGCCGTGAAGGACTGCGGCGGCAGCCCGGCGAAGACGCAGGCGCTGATCGCAGACGGCGCGCTGCAAATGCTGGCGGGCGAGGACGCCCAGGCCTTCACCACCGTCGCGCTCGGGGGCGCCGGGGCCATCGCCGCGAGCGCGCACTGGCAGACGGCCGAATGGGTGGCCTGCCTGGACGCCGTCGCGGCCGGGGACCTGGTGCAGGCACGCGGGCTCTGGCAGGGGATCGTTCCGTGGGTGGAGCGTTTCTTCGCCGAGCCCAACCCCGCCCCCATCAAGGCCCTGCTGGCCGCGCGGGGCGAGATGGCGGACGAACTGCGCGCGCCGATGACGTCGGCCTCGCCCGCACTGGTACAGCGGCTGCAAGAGGCCCTGGCGGCCCTGCCGCGCGGCGAGCCGGCCGCCATCGCACCCCAGGGCGCTTAAGAGCCTGCGGGAGACGGGCCTCGGGCCGCCGCCATCAAGGCGGCGGCACCCCTTCGGCCCGTGCCGTCGGGGGTTCGGATTCGCCGGGGCCGCCGGGCGCGGCAGGCGTGCCCTGGTGGAAGCACATTTGCCACCCGCGCGCAGACCGCTCCCAGACCGAAGTGCGCAGCGTCCACCGCTCCAGGGTTCCGTCGTCCAACCGCTGCGCCGATCGGTACGTGAGCAGCGCGGCGAACTCACCGAGACGCCGGACCTCGAAACGGTCCGCGACCACCACGGCATGCTGCGCCTGGGCCGGCAGTTGCGAGAGGACGTCCGCCTTGGTGTAGACCGCGCCGGAGCGGCCGAACTCGCGGAAGTCGTCGTGCAGCAGTGCGTCCAGCCGGGCGGCGTCCTGGCGCGCGGCCGGCCGGTGCAACTCCACCTCCAGGGCCTGCAGCAACGGCAAAAGGGGCGCGTCGGAAGCAGGCATCGAAAAGGGGCGCGTCAGGCCACGGGCGCGCCGGCCTTCAGCCGCCCGTGACGGGCGGAAAGAACGCCACTTCCGCCCCATCGGCCAGCGCTGCGGATTCGTCGCTCAGCGTCTGGTCGAGCGCCATGCGCACCGCGCGGCCGCGGCCCAGGCTGTGCGCCCAGGGCCCGCCGCGCGCGATCAGTTCGTCGCGCAGCGCGCCCAGCGTGGCCGCCTGCGTGGCCAGGCGTTCGCTGCCCTGCCCCACGGCCTCGCGGATCGCGGCGAAGTAGCGCACGGTGACGGTGCGGCTCATGACTGCAGCTCCGCCCAGGGAATGAAGCGCACGGTATCGCCCCGCGCGATGGTCTGGCCGGCCGGGGTGTCCACCACGCCGTCGCCCCAGGCGACCGACGTGAGCACGCCCGATCCCTGGTGGGGAAACAGGTCCAGCCCGCCCGCCGCATTGCGCCGCACGCGCAGGAACTCGCGGCGCCGGTCCGCGCGCGGCCAGTCGAAGTCGGCCGTGGCCGCCACGCTCTGCGGGGCGACGGCCTGCACGCCCTGCAGCCGCAGCAGGAACGGGCGCACCAGCAGCGCGAAGGTCATGAAGCTCGATACCGGGTTGCCCGGCAGCCCCATGAAGTGCGCCGCGCCGATGCGGCCATGGGCGAAGGGCTTGCCGGGCTTCATGGCGATCTGCCACAGGTCCAGCCGGCCCAGGGCCTCGACGGCGGGCTTGACGTGGTCTTCCTCGCCCACCGACACGCCGCCGCTGGTCAGGATCAGGTCGTGCTCCAGGCTGGCGCCACGCAGCGCCTCCAGCGTGGCCTCGCGCCGGTCCGGCACGATGCCCAGGTCGGTCACCGCGCAGCCCAGGCGGCGCAGCAGCCCCCGCAGGAAGAACCGGTTGCTGTTGTAGATGGCGCCGGGCGGCATGCGGGCCGGGTCCACCTCGCCGGGCATGACGAGTTCGTCGCCGGTCGAAAACAGCGCCACGCGCGGGCGCCGCGCCACGGTGAGCCGCGCCAGGCCGATGCTCGC
>NZ_BAAJYT010000200.1:0-6528 GCF_057541515.1 Acidovorax sp. KNOB132 | reverse complement strand
CGTAGGCCCCAGGTGGCGGCCCGGCCCGCGCACGAACTGCGCGAAGCGCGCGTGGTGCCGGCCCGCGAAGCCCCAGGCCACGCGTGCGCAGGCGATGGCCAGGGCGGCGTAGCCCAGGTTCTCGTGCAGGGGCCCCAGCCGGTGGCGGGTGATCCAGGCCGCGGCGACCGAGGCCACCAGCGACCAGTGCAGGAGCCGCACCGCCACGTCCCACACGGGAACGGGCGGGTGGGGCGGGTTACTTTTCTTCAACGCGTTCCAGCGTCTTGGGGTCGAAGAACGCTTCCACGCGCTTGCCCTGCGGGTCCTTGCCGTACACCTCGTAGCAGGTGGGGGTCTTTTCCATGCGGCGCACGGTCCAACCTTCCTTGACCAGCTTTTCCTGCAGCTCGGTGTGGGGGCGCCATTCCGAAGCGGGATGGGCGGGGCACTGCACGTCGCCGTGCGCCCAGGCGCCGCCGGCGGCCACGGTCAGGGCCAGGGCGATGGCGGCACGGTGAAAGGGGGTGGAATTCATGGGGGACTCCTGCAAAGAAAGGGAATGGGTGGACGGAACGGTTTCGGACAGCGCAGCGTGTCAGGTCTGCGCCCAGCGGCGCAGGAGATTGTGGTACACGCCCGTGAGCTGCAGCAGCCGCGGGTCGGCGGCGTCCAGCGAGGGGGTCAGGCGCTGGATGGTCTGGTCCAGATCGAAGAGCAGCGTGCGGTCGCCCTCGTCCTGCACCAGGCTTTCGATCCAGAAGAACGAGGCGATGCGCGCGCCGCGCGTGACGGGCGTCACGCGGTGCAGGCTGCTGGAAGGGTAGAGCACCAGGTCGCCGGCTTCGAGCTTGACGCTCTGCACGCCGAACGGGCCTTCGATCTCCAGCTCCCCGCCGTCGTATTCGTGCGGATCGGCGAGGAACAGCGTGGCCGACACGTCGGTGCGCATCGACTGCGGCGTGCCGGGCCACTGCATGACGGCGCTGTCCACGTGCGCGCCATAGGTGCCGCCGTCGGCGTAGCGGTTGAACTTCGGCGGGTGGATCCTGCGCGGCAGGGCGGCCGCGATGAAGGTGGGGTGGCGGCCCAGCACCCGCAGCAGGTGCAGGCCCAGTTCCACCGCCACCTCGCTGGCGTCGTCGAGCTGTTCGTTGCGCTTGACTGACCGCGCCAGCGTGCCGGCGGTGGCGCTGCCGCTGCGCCAGTCGGCGCCATCCAGGCGCTGGCGGAAGTGGCGGATTTCGTCCGGGTCCAGAACGTGTTCGAGGGTGATCAGCATGGCGTTTCTTCGGACAAGGAGGGAAAGGCCGGCGGCTGGGCCACGAGCGCGCCCGGGCCGATGTCGGCCAGCGTGGCGCAGCCGGCCAGCGCCATGCAGGCCTGCAGCTCTTCGATCAGCAGGCGCAGCAGGTGGGCCACGCCCAGCGCGCCGGCCACCGCCAGCGCATAGACCTGCAGCCGGCCGATCAGCACGGCATCGGCGCCGAGCGCCAGCGCCTTGAACACGTCGGTGCCGCTCCGGATGCCGCCATCGAACAGCACGGGCCAGCCGGGGCCCACCGCCGCTCGCACGGCGGGCAGCATCTGCAGGCTGGCGGGGGCGCCGTCCAGCCCGCGCCCACCGTGGTTGGAGACGACGATGCCCGCCACGCCCCGGGCCTGCAAGGCGGTGGCGTCTTCGGGGTGCAGCACGCCCTTGATCCAGACGGGCAGGTGCGTCTGCGCCATCAGCCAGTCCAGGTCGGCCCAGGTGGGCGCGAAGTGCATGGCATGAAAGACCCGGCCCTGGCCCGGCTGCGGGGCGGGCGGCTCCACCGGCGCCTGGCCGCGCAGGTTCTCGGCCACGCAGGTCGGCGGCATGCGAAAGCCCGCCGCCAGTGCCTGGCGGCCGGCGGTCTGCAGGGCCGCGTCCAGCGTGACGACGATCGCGCGGTAGCCGGCCGCCTCGGCGCGGCGAACCAGCTGCAGCGTGTCCTCCCGCCGTGGCTGGAAGTACAGCTGGAACCAGCGCGCCGGGCCGCTGGCCTGCGCGATCGATTCGAGCGTGCGGGACGACAGGGTGCTGGCGACCAGGCAGGTGCCGGTGGCCTCGGCCGCGCGCGCGGTGGCGATCTCGCCGTGCGGATGTGCCAGGGCCTGGAACGCCACCGGTGCGAGGGCCAGCGGGTGCTCCCAGGCCTCGCCGCCCACCACCGCCCGCACATGGCCGTGGCGCACGTCGCGCAGCAGCCGGGGCAGCACGGCACAGCCGTCGAAGGCGCGCCGGTTGGCCTGCGCCGACACGCCCAGGCCGCTGCCGCCCGCCACGTAGGCATGGTGCGCGGCATCCATGTGCTTGGGCGCGAGCAGGGCGTAGTCGAGCGCGCCGTGCACGCCGGGCGGAATGCGGTCCGGCGGCGGAGGCGGTGCGGTGAAGGGAAGGGCTGGGGTCATCGTTGAAAGCGGCAATGCCGGGCAGAGCCCGGCATTGGATCAGACCCGGGGCGCCGTTGCCAGCGCGCCGATCAGAACTCGTAGTCGAGCGTGACGCGCACCGCACGCCCGTCGCCCTTGTACAGGAACGAGCCCGAGCGGTACACCGCCGTGTAGTAGTCCTTGTCGCCGGCGTTGAGCACGTTGACGCGGATGTCGGCGTGCTTGTTCAGGCGGTACGAGGCGAACAGGTCGTACACGGTGAACGAGGGCACGGGCTGCGCGCAGGTGCCGTTGGTGTAGCTCGCGCCGGTGTCGGGCTGGCCGCCGCAGCGGTCGCTTTCGTGCCGCGCCGTGGCGCCCACGGACAGCGCGGGGGTCAGCTGGTACTTGCCCTGCACCGAGAACGAGCGGTCGGCGAAGTTCGACAGCGGCAGGCCCACGTTGGCCGCCGTGGCCGACTTGAGCACCTTGGACTTCATGAACGCCACCCCGGCCTGCACCGTGAACTGGGAGGTCACGTTGCCCACCAGGCCGAATTCGACGCCGCGCACGCGGTTCTTGCCGGTGTTGAAGGTGCCCAGCGAGTCGTAGTTGGCGCCCTCCATCACGTCGGACTTGGTGGTCTGGAACGCCGCGGCCGTGAACAGCAGCTTGTTGTCCAGCAGGTTCCACTTGGTGCCGATTTCCAGATTGCGCGAGGTCTCGGGCTTGGCGCCGGCGGCGCTGCCGTTATAGACCACCAAGCCGCCGTAGCCGCTGCTGGTGCCGGTGTCGGATTCGCCGCCGTTGATGTCCTGGGCCGAGCCGTAGCTGGCGTAAACGATGCCCATGGGGTTGATCTTGTACGACACGCCCAGGTGGCCGTTGAGCAGGGTGTCGGTGTAGCTGTAGTTGCCCGTCTGCGCGGCCGTGGTGGCGTTGCGCGTGACGAGGCTGAAGTCGGTGTAGTCGGCGCGCACGCCGCCGAACACCGTCCATTGGTCGGTCAGGTCCACCGTGTCCATGGCGCTGAGCGCGAAGCTCTTGACCTGCCAGTCGTTGGCCCAGGGCGTCTGGGCGATCTGCCGGCCCATGATGGAGTTCAGGCCCGGCGTGACGGCGCCCGAGGGGCCCGAGAGGCAATAGGCCGTGTTGGCGCCCGTGCCCGCCTGCGTGCGGCAGTTGAATGCGCCGGTGTTGGTGACGGCGTAGTTGCCGCGCGTCACCTGGTGGTCCGTGTATTCGAGGCCGAAGATGAGTTCGTTCTTCTTGCCGGCGATCTCGGTGTCCCAGCGCAGGTTGGTCTGGTGCGCGAAGTACTTCACTTCCTGCCAGCCGTTGTGCGTGCTCAGCGAGGCGCTGGTGAACGGCGTGCCGTTGCTGTAGCGCGTGCCGCCCGAGGCGCCCGTGACCACGTAGCCGTTGTCGGACGTGCCGTAGCGCGTCAGGCTGGTGAGGGTCTTGTCGGGCGCGATGCGCCACTTGACGCGCGCCGTCAGTGCGTCCACGTCGGAGTTCAGGAAGTCCTGGCTCTGCGCGTACACGGGCACGCCGGTGGCGGGCACGCGGTTGGGCACCGTGCCGAGCAGGTAGCTGCCCAGGTCGGGGTACTTGTCCCTGGCGCGCAGGCCGTAGTAGTCCAGCGTGACCGACAGGTTGGCATTGGCTTCCCACAGGCCCGACAGCGCCAGGCCCTCGCGGCGGCGCTTGGACGGGTCGCGGTCCGGCACGCCTTCGGTGCTGTACAGCGCGTTGGCGCGCAACGCGAACTGGTCCGAGAAGCCCTTGTTGGCATCCAGCGTGGCGCGGCGGTAGCCGTCGCTGCCCGCGCCCACGGAGATGCGCGAGAAGTCGTAGTCCAGCGTGGCCTGCTTGGTGATGGCGTTGATCGCGCCACCGGCCGAGCCGCGGCCGGCAAAGGTCGAGTTCGGGCCCTTGGTGATTTCGAGCTGCTCGATGGCGAAGCTCTCGCGCGTCGTCATGCCGGGGTCGCGCAGGCCGTCCACGAACACGTCGCTGCGGGCTTCCTGGCCGCGGATGATGTAGCGGTCGCCGAAGGCGTTGCCGTTCTCGCCCGTGCCCAGGGTGATGCCGGGCTGGGCCGCGAGGATCTGCTTGAGGTCGGTGAAGCCGGAGTCGTCGATCGCGGCCTTGGTCACCACCGAGATGGTCTGGGGCGTTTCCGCCAGGGGCCGCGTGTGGCGCACGTCGGCCGAGGTCTTGGCCTTGTAGGGCGCGCCCACTTCAGCATTGGGGTTGGGATCGATGGCCTGGTCCTGCACCGTCACGGTCGGCAGGACGGTGGCGTCCTGCGGCGGTGCGGTCTGGGCCATGGCGGCCCAGGGCAGCAGCACGGCGGTGGAGAGGCTGGCGGCAACGCCCTCGGCCAGGCGGAGGCTGCGGGGTTTCTTGACGGGGTTGGAATGTTTCATTTTGTTGTCAAAACCAAAAACAGCCGCGATTATTGATACGAATCACTCTCGTTAAGGTGTTGTCTGACAGGGGCGTGGAGTGGAATCTGACAATTTGTAAGATTTCCGCCACAAATTGCGCACGGGAGGTGCGCCGGGCGAGGGGTGGGAGGTGCAAGCGGCCCCGGCACGGGCGTGCCGCGCCAGCAAGGCCGGGGGCCGCGGCCTCTGTCCTACCGGTTGTGAATCTGCGTGCCCTGGAGGGCGGCCGCGCCCGAGCGCACGAGGTCCTGCACCGTGCCCTCCATCCAGGCCTGCAGCGGCTGGTCGGCGAAGTAGCGCGCGTGCAGCAGCGCGAAGTAGGGCGTCGCGGCGGCCCAGGCCCAGAGCCGCTGCGCCTCGGCCTGCTGCCACTCCAGCAGCTTGTACTTGACGAGCACCTTGGCGGCGTAGCGCGCGTGCTTTTCGGGTGCCTGCACGAAGCCGTCCAGCCGCCGCCGGGCGGTGTCCAGCGCCGGGGCAAAGCCGGTGAAGACGCGGCCATGCCCGGGAACGAGGGTGTGCGGCGCCAGCGACTCGATCAGGTCGAGCGTGGCCGCCACGTCGGCGAAGGCGCTGTCGCCCTCCAGTTCGGGAAAGACCACGCCGAAGCCGTTCTCCCACAGCGCGTCGGCCGAGATCAGCACGGCGTCGACCGGCTCGAACAGCACGATCGAATGCGGGTCGTGCCCGGGGGCCGCATGCACCTGCCAGGCCCGGTCGCCGAGCATCACTTCGGTGCCCGGCTGCAGCACGCCGTCCATGCGAAACGGCGGGCAGTCCTGGCCCGTGGGCGTGTAGCTCAGGGCGTTGGCGTCCCACTGGCGCACATGGGCCGCCTGGCCCGGGGGGATGAAGGTGCCGAGGGCGGGCCAGGCCGCCTGCAGCGCGGCGTTGCCGCCGCAGTGGTCGCTGTGCAGGTGGGTGTTGAACACGCGGTCCAGCGCGCGGCCCTGCAGTGCACCCTGCAGCAGCGCGACGGTCTGCGCGGCATGGGTGCAGTAGCCGGTGTCCACCACCGCCGTGTGCCCGGCGCCGATGAACACGATGTTGTTGGCCGACAGCCAGCCGCGCTCCAGCACGGTCATGCCGGGGGGCAGGGGCGCGGGGCCGGAGGGCGTCGAAAGGGGGGGCATGGCGGTGGCTTTCATGGCGCGCCGCCCCGGGCCGTCTAGAACGTCACGCCGGCGATGAGTATGACATTCGCATAGGGCGTGCATTCGCCGGTTCGCACCATCACCCGCGCCTGCTGGCACAGCCGTTTGAATTCCTCGTGCGGCACGGTCTCGGGCGCCACGGGCAGCAGGCACCAGTCCGGCAACTGGCCTTCGGCGCGTTCGACGGCTTCGGTGGCGACGATGGCGCGTTCCACCTGCAGTTCGGAGAGGACGGCGCACAGCACCTCGTCCACGGCGGGGATGCCGGCCGTGACGGCCAGGTCGATGCGGCGTGGCCCGGGGGGAATGGGCAGGCCCGCGTCCCCGATGACCAGCATGTCGCCGTGGCCCATGCAGGCGATGGCATGCGAGAGTTCGGCGTGCAGCAAAGCGCGGCGTTTCATAGCAATCTCCAGTCGGGTGGGCGGGGGCTGGCGGCGACGGCGTCGCGCGTGGGGATGGAGGGCTGGGCGCCGGGCCGGGTCACGCACAGCGCTGCGGCACGGATGCCGCCCTGCACGGCGGGGTCGAGCGCCTCGCCCCGT